>USBC01000159.1 GCA_900552845.1 uncultured Oscillospiraceae bacterium
TTAGGTGGGGCGGCCGCCCCTCGGTGCGCGCGGGGGCATATTTACCGGCTGTAATGTGGAAAATGCGAGCCTTGGCTTGACCATCTGCGCGGAGCGCAACGCCTGCACCACCATGGTGGCACAGGGGGAGCGGCGCATTGCCGCAGTGGCCATTTACGGCGGTGAAAAGGGTGGTGAGGCGGCTCCCTGCGGGGCGTGCCGTCAATTTATGCTGGAATTTGCCGATGAAGCGCTGGAGGCGCCGCTGTACTTTGCGGGGCGGGACGGCAGCTTTGTCATTTCCAGCTTTCAGGAGATCTGCCCGTTCCCATTCCGCAGCTTTGTAGGGAACGATTGACCTGCCCCAAAAAAACGACCCGGCCGGGGATTCCTCGGTCGGGTTTTTATTCGGCTGCGGTGTCATCCCCAGTGCGGCAGGATGAGCTGATACAAGACCGCCGCCACAACGGACAGCCCCATCTCCACCGCAAATTCCTTTCCTCTTCTGCGCAGAAGCAGCACACCGGCAAGCCATGTAAAGACCTCCATCAGGTGGTAGACATAAAACCCCCGGTCGATCCTCAAGTTGACCGCCTGCGCCAGCAGAGCGCCTAAAATAACGGCGGATAGCAGCACCGCCGGAGCTCCCTCCCCTTTGGCATACCAGCAGACCATCGCCAGGAAGAACGAAGCGAAGGACATCAGAACCCATATCATCATATAGGAGCGGGGCAGGAAGCCCAAAACATAGTGGCAGTAAAGATAATACCCCGCCACCATGCTGATAAAAAAGCAGAAGGTATTGACGCCGGCCCGCAGCGGGGACGCCGCATAGACGGAGATGGCGGTTCCTATCAAAATCCATATCGCAAGCCGCCCAAAGTAGTTCCCGATATCCAGCCTTTGGAGCAGCAGCGGGAGGGTATTGGCAGCGGTTGCATCAAGCCATTTTTGCAAAACGCCGAGTGTGACCCCCAATAGGATAATCCCCACGGTGGCGGCAAGCTGCCGTTTCAGCGGGATGCCCGTTTTCGGCTTTCTTATTTTTTCGAGGAATTCTTTCATGCTTGCAGTCTCCCTTTTGCGGTTGGTGCGGCATTATTTTTTTGCCAAAATGGTTTTAATCTCCGCGAGATCGGCGGCAAAGTGGATATCCTCCAGCTTTTCCGGGGTGCATAGCCCCATTTCGACCATGTGATGAAGCAGGGTGCGCAGTCCCTCGTAGTAGCCGTCAAGATTATAAAGGATACAGGGGGCGATGAGCTTTTTGAGGGCGACGCGGGAGATGACCTCGCTGATCTCCTCCAGCGTGCCGACGCCGCCGGGGAAGGCGATGAAGGCATCGCCCAGCTCGATCATTTTGGTGCGGCGCTCCGGCAGATCCTTTGCCACAAAAAAGCGGGTAAGCCCCTCGTACTGGAGGTTTTCCTCTACGAAGAAGGAGACCTCCACGCCGGTGACTTCCCCGCCGGCTTGCAGGGTGCTTTCCGCCAGTGCGCCCATCAGACCGGTTTTGGAGCCGCCGTAGACGAGGCCGTTGCCGCTTTCGCCGATCCAGCGGCCTAAGGCACGGACGGCAATTTCCAGCTTCGGGTCATTGCCGAAGCCGGAGCCAAGATAGACGGTGATATTCATATTTTTCCTTTCTGTGATTATTCCCGGAAAGGGGATTTCCCGAACAGATTGCGAACCTTTGCCGCCATAGCACGGCGGCGAGCCCGTTCCTCCTCCTCAGCGCGCTGCCAGCCGGTGGGGGTACGGTGCAGCAGCGCACCCTCCCCTACCCCTGCGGGCAGTTCCGAGAGGGGAAGCCGACAGGTCTCGCCGGTGACGGTATTTTCGCAAAGGGCATATTCGCCCTCGATGCGGTCGATGCTCCACATAATGGATACAGCCTCCTTTTTGGGGGATCGTCGTGGGGGACGGGCGGGCGCACCGGAGCGGGGGAGGAGCTGGCGTCCCGAGGGGACGGCTGCCCCGACAGGGAGCGGAGGGGCGCCCGCCATGGGGTGCGGCTTGCAGGAATTCGGGCGGGTATTATCGGGAGGTGGTAACGGTGAGCTGCTCACCGTCGCAGGTAATAGTAATGGTGCCTTGCAGGTCGGTGCGGTACAGGGCAGCGCCTGCTCCTTTAGGCGGGTAAGCACGCCGGTATTGGGTAAATTGTAGCTGTTATCCTCCCCGACTGAGAGAATGGCATACCGCGGGGCAACGGCTTTCAGAAAGTCAGCGCTGCTGGACGTAGCGCTGCCGTGATGGCCGACCACCAGTACATCGGCAGAAAGATTGGTCTTTGCTGCCAGCAGTGTCTCCTCCACATCGATTTCGGCATCGCCCATCAGCAGAAAGGCGGTATTGCCGTAGGCGATGCGCAGCACCAGCGAATAGTTATTGAGATTGTCCCATTCCGCACCTCGGGTGGGACTGAGGATTGTAATGGTTGCATCGCCCAGCGGCAGGGTATCTCCTGCAAAGAGATAGGCAGAGGGTATGTCTTGCTCGGCAAGGGTATCCAGCAGCCTGCCGTAGGACTGCGTCGTGGGAAGCTGTTCTTCCGGCACGGCAGGGGTATAAAAGGCAGCGGCAGGTACCTTTTCCAGTACGGTACGCATTCCGCCGTAGTGGTCGCTGTGCGGGTGGGTGACGATGGCGGTCGTAAGCGACTTTACCTCTGCGCGGGAAAGCGCCGCCAGCACCCTGCCGCCTGAGGCATACTCGCCGGCATCAACTAAAATAGCATCATCACCGCAGGTAAGCAGCAGGCTTTGCGCCTGTCCCACATCAATGACCCGCAAAGTAATGCCCTCGACCACCGGATTGGGCTTTGGAACCGGCGTTTGAGAAGAAAGCTCCTGCCACAGCAGAAATGCCGCCAGTGCCAACAGCAGGAAAAAGGCACACCAAAGCAGCCGGCGTTCCCGGCGGGTGGGGTTGCGGGGCATAGGCATTTCTCCTTTCGTGAGGTTTGGTAAAGCTATAAAGTAAAGCTGTGGGCGAGAGGGCGGATCCGCAGGGTCAGCGGACGAAGCCCGCTGCGGCGGCGCAGCCGCCGAAACCGTCCTGCGGACGGTTTACCCTGCGGGTCGGTATCTGCGGTTTCAGCGTTTTTTGCGGTGGGCAGACTTGGGGCGGTGGCTACCGGGACGGGGCTTCGCAGTCAGCTTGGGATCGGGTCCGCCCTGCCCTGCCGCGCGGCGGGAGATGAGGTATTCCCGATCGGGCTGCACCAGACAGTCTGCGCCATGCCCGATGAGATCCTCCCGTCCGGCACGCACCAGTGCTTCGATGACCAGCCGGCGGTTTTCCGGCTTCCAGTATTGCAGTAGAGTCCGCTGCAGCTTTTTCTCGTAGGGATCGGTGGGAACAAAGACAGACTGCATCGTCCAAGGATCAATGCCGGTATAGAACATACAGGTGGAGGCGGTGCCCGGTGTGGGGTAGAAATCCTGCACCTGCTGGGGACGGAGGTGGTGTTTTTTGAGGAACAGGGCCAACTCCACGGCATCCCGCATGGTGCTGCCCGGATGGCTGCTCATCAGGTAAGGGATGAGATAAAGCTCCTTGCCTTCCTTTTGACAGATGCGCTGGAAGCGGCGCAGGAACGCCTCGTAGACATTGATATGGGGCTTGCCCATTTCATCCAGCACACGGGCGCTACAATGCTCCGGCGCTACTTTAAGCTG
>USBC01000160.1 GCA_900552845.1 uncultured Oscillospiraceae bacterium
CTGCCGCAGAAAAATATATGGGGCTGACCGGCTTTGGCCCCGATGAGAGCGTTTTGGGCGCGGAGGGCTACCTGGTGTCGGGGCGGGCGGTACGCAGCATGCCGCATCTGCTGCTGTGGCAGAGTTATGCAGACGGCAACGGGCGTACGCTGGTCAAAGCAGAGATCTACACCGACCATCTGAATACACAGAACTGTCAGGGCTATCTGTTTGCCTTTGCCCATAATGCGGACGGCAGCCTGCGGCTGATCTCGGTAACTTAACGGAAGTTGATTTCTGGAGTTTTGCGCAGGGGGCTGCGGGTTGCCGAAAAGCCCCCGTTCAGCGTAAAATTCTCCCAAAATCCCGTCCCAAGACCGACGGAAACAGCTTTACTTCCCACCGCAGAGTGTTATAATAAAATTAAAAGACAATGATCAACTTAGGACGGAAAAGGAGAACCGGCAATGAAGCAATCCTCCATGAAAAGCGGTATATTTTTGATTACCTACGGCATTGTGCTGTATCTGTCACTGTCCCATCTGGGGCTGCTTGCCGGTGCGGGCAGCCACATCATCGCGGTGTTTCGCCCGGTCATTATCGGCGTGGTCATGGCATATATCATCAACCTGCTGATGCGCCCGATGGAAACCAGGTGGCTGGCGGGGCTTTGGCGGCGCAGTCCCCGGCTGGCGCGTGGAAAGCGTGGTATCTGCATTGTGCTTTCCATACTGGGCGTTCTTGCCATTATCACCGGTCTGTGCGTATTCATTCTGCCGCAGGTGGGTGAAAGCCTTTTGAGCCTTGCCAATAACATTCCCGGTTATGTAAGCGATGCCGGAGATTTCTTCAACGGGTTGGAAAGCAAGCTGGATATGGAAAATCCCATCATCAGCTACCTGTGGCATCAGGTGGAGGAATTGATCAATCAGTCAGGAACACTGATCAAGAACTTTGTCGGCAGTGCGGCAGCGTGGCTGCTTTCCTTTGTTACAGGACTTGCCAGCGGCATCATCAACGGCTTTTTGGGACTTATTTTCGCCATCTACATTCTGGCGGATAAGGAGCACCTGAACTACATCTACCATCATCTGCTGCATGCCATCTTCAAAGACAGCGTTCGGGATCGTATTGAGTATATTGTTCGGAAGATTGACCGCGCCTTCAGCGGGTTCTTTTCCGGTATGCTGGTGGAGGCTTGCATTCTGGGCAGCCTTTGTTTCATCGGATTGACCATTATCGGTTTCTTTGTGGGGGGTATGCCCTATACGTTGCTCATCAGCGTTTTGGTGGGTATGTGCAATATGATCCCCATTTTGGGCGCTTACCTCAGCGCCATTCCGTCGGCATTGCTTATTCTGCTTATCAGTCCTGTCAAGGCGCTGATTTTTGTCATCTTCCTGGTGGTGGTGCAGCAGTTTGAGGGCAATGTTATTTACCCCAAGGTGGTGGGCACCTCCATTGGAATCGGCGGTATGTGGGTGTTGCTGGCGCTGACCGTTGGCGGCAACCTGATGGGGATCGCCGGCATGGTTCTGGGAATTCCTACCTTTGCGGTTATCTATGCACTAGTGCGGGAATTCTGCGATAAGCGGGTGGCGCAAAAGGAGGCGGCAGTACAAGGCGTTGCTGCCGGTACAGAGCCTGAGGTACAGTCTGACCCTGCCGCAGAGGAATAAGAAAACCAAAAAGTAATGCGGGCGCCGGAGGAGCATACTCCTCCGGCGCCCATTTTGGCTAATGTAGAGCATGGACAGGGCGCAGCCCCTTTCGGCGAAGCCGAAACACGCCGGCGAAGCCTGCGTCAGCCCCCTGTGGCGGCTGGGGCTGCGCCCCGTTCTGCCCCTTCGCACAGAACCCAAAAAGCAAACCGCCCACATTCAGCGGGCGGCAGGGTCGATATCGTCTTTTTCGGTCAGCGGCTTGCCGCAGTGGGGACAGAGATTACTCCGCTCCCGCCCCAAATGCTTGCCGCAGTGGGGGCAGCGCAGCACGGCAAAGTGAAAGGCGGTGGCGGCAAGCCCCAGCAGGATCACTGCGCAGCCGAGGAGAAAATTGTTGCTGAGGGTAAACAGCACGGCGCATACCAGCATGGTGATGACCTGCCCATCGAACAGGCGGCGTGCTGCGGCAAGGGGCAGCTTTTTCATGGGGTCATCTCCTCCCAGAAATTCGGCAGCGAGGGGCAGCATGCCTCATCGCTTTGAATGGTGAGGGCGGCAAGGCGGGTCCCTGCAGCCACCGCTTTGCTGAGGGAAAGACCGCGGGTCAGCCCCGAGACAACGCCGGAAAAGAAGGCGTCGCCCGCACCGGTGGAATCTACCATCTCGACCCGATGGGCGGGACAGTGTCCAGCATCTCCGGTAATGCTGTCGTAATAGACGCTCCCTGCGGAGCCGAGCGTGACCACCATACTGCGCAGTCCCAATCCTCTGCCATGCTGCAGGATCGTCTCTAAGGCGGCTTCAGGGTCGGCGCGGGGAATGGGGTGACGCAGCAGCTTTTCCGCCTCAATATCGTTACAGATAAAGCAGCGAGTGTGACGCAGCAGATCGGGACGCCGTTGTACTACGCTCATATTGGCGGATATGCAGTAAAGATCCTTTTTGTATTTTTGGGTCAGGGCAACAATCCATTCGCTCATCTCCTCGCCCATATCCATTTCCAGACATATACTGTCTGCACCTGCAACGATCTCCTCTCCCTTTTCCCGCAAATAGCGGTTCAGCGGTTCGGTATCGGGCATTTGGCTGGTGCTGCCCGCCAGATCTCCCTTTTCGTCCATAACTGCCAGCCAAAGCCCCACACCGTTCTGAGGTACATGGATGCTGTAGGTGAGGTTGACCTTCTGCGCCTCCAGCCGTTCCATCGCCTCACGGCTCATGGGGGTGGTGTCTCCCTGCGTGACAAAGGTGACGGGAATGCCGATGCGTGCCATATCCTCGGCGACATTGCGTGCAACACCGCCATGAACAAAGCGGACGTTACCCGGATTGGTGCCGGTGGCATGGTATTTCCCAGACGGGAATCCCTTGATATCGACAAATATGACGCCCATGACAACGGTGGAAGGCATAGCGGTATTCCTCCTTGGTGGAGTAGAATAAGGGGGCGCCCAACCTGCGGCGGGTAGTGCCCTGCGGGGAGAGGCCGCCCTTTCTGTGGGGTATTGTAGCACATTTTGCAGGGAAAAGGAAAGCCCCCGCCGCCCTTTGGAAGAGAAAATTTGTCGGAATGGAGCAGAAAAAACGGCAAAGTGCCGGAAACGGTGCGGAGGAATTTGTGCAGCCCTACAAAAAGGGACTTATAACAAAAAAGGTATCTAACAAACCCCCGATTTTTTGTCTCATATAAGTGCGCAAAAAGTCGCCCGAAAAACAAAGAAACGGAGGAAAAGGTGATGAAAAACAAGCATTTTAACCATTTAAAGGAAGAAATGGAAAAAAACAGGAGAAGAACGAGGGCGTGGCGAGCGAGAAAGTCCTTCCACATATAACAAAAAAAGCATGTCACAAAAGGGCGTTTTCGTTACAAGGTACCTTCGCTTGACAAGAGCACATACGGTTTTTGCGGGCATAAATGCCGTATGGCATTGCGCGGTTCATCGGCAGGC
>USBC01000161.1 GCA_900552845.1 uncultured Oscillospiraceae bacterium
TCATGGCGGGGACGCTGTGGGAAATCGGGGAGGGCAGGCGATTCTGCGAGGAAATAACGGCGATCCTGCAAAGTGAAAGCAGAGAAAAAGCAGGCAAGACCGCCCCCGCCTGCGGACTTTATCTGGAGCGGGTATTCTATGATAAAAAGGAGGCGGGACTGTGAGCGAGCTGACTGAGTTTGAGCAGGCACGCCGCAGGCGCCGCCGCAAGAAAAACTGGCGCCGGACCCGAAAGCTTGCTGCGCTGCTTGCCGTGATTGCCGTTTTCGGGCTTTTGTTCTTTGCCGGACGGCAGCTGGGCTGGGGCAGCTACCTGACCAATGCCGCTGCTTCGCTGTGGGGCGGCAAGGGCTTTCCCGTGATGCCGGACCGACAGGAAACACGGCAACTTATCGGCATGAAGGGCGGCGTGGCGCTGTGTGCAGAGGGCAGCGTAACGGTGTATAATACCGGCGGTGTTGTCACCGGAGAATTTTTGCACAGCTACAACAATCCGGTAAGTGTGTATTCCGGCGGGCGGCTGCTGACCTACGATGCCGGCGGTACTGACTGGCTTTTGACCAACAAGACCAAGACACTGCAAAGCGGCACCGGGCAGGGGATCCTGCTGGGTGGTACACTGAATGATAAGGGCACTGCGGCACTTTCCAGACGGGGCGGCAGCGGACTTTCCGCTGTGACGGTCTACAACGCCCGCGGGGAGGAGATCTTTCTGCTGGAGAGCGGCGACAGCTACCTTTCGGTGCTGGCGCTGAACGACAAGGGCACATGGCTTGCCGCCGGAGGCGTGACAAGCAGCGGCGGAGCTTTGGGTTGTGCGGTGAAGCTGCACGATATGACCGGACGGCAACCGGCGGTCTCCCTTGGCTGGGAGGACGAGATCCTGCTGAAGCTGCAATGGCGCGGGGAGACTTTGCTGGCGGTGACCAACCGCGGGGCAAGGGTTATCTCCACCGGCGGGGCAGTGCTGGAGGAGGCGCGTTTTGCCGAGGCGCCCACCGCCATTGCCATCGGAGCGAGCGGACTGTACATTGCCTGCGGCGACAGCCGTGAGGCGGCAGGCGTGACGGTAACCGCCTATGACGCAGAGCTGAACCCCGTCGGCACCAAAACGGTGGCGGAGCGGGTGCTTTCCCTTTCTGCCGAAAAGAACCGTGTCTGGATTCTGACCGAGAGCACCCTGTTGCTGGGAGATGCGGCGCTTGCCGAGGTGACCGACCGTGAGGAAGCAGGGATTCGACAGATTGCACCGTGGCAGAACAGCTATTACTGCATTACCGAGGAGGGGCTGACCCGCCGGAAGCTGTAGGAGGCGGGAAGGCTCCGAAGCGGCAGGGGCGGCACGCCGGAGCGGGCGAGGGCTGACCGGAGCGGAGCGGAGGTCGGCACGAGACAAAGCGGAGGCGTGCCGCCATATAATGAAAAACGACCCAAGAGAGAAAGGGGGCGGCAGAATGAAGGATTTTTTGACCCCTTCACTGATCTGGGATCTGGCGCTGGCGGCGCTGATCCTATATGTGATGATCCGTTCGATCGGACGGGGATTTGTCAGCTCATTTATTCACCTGCTGGGGCTGGCAGCGGCGTGCATTGTGGCGGCGCTGCTTTCCGGCAAGGCGGCGGCGTGGCTGTATGACGGCTATCTTGCCGAGCGGCTGCAAACTGCGGTGAGCGATACGCTGCGGCAGAAGCTGGCGACATTTGTGGAGCTTCTTGACCGTATTGATCCGACTGATACCATTTCTGCGGCGGCGGGAGATGCCCTGCGCACCGTGATGGTGGCATTTTTGACGATGGTGGCATTTCTCATCATTTTTTTGCTGGCAATGCTGATTGTGCGCGCACTGACGAAGCTGACCCGCAATGTGAACCGCGTACCGGTGGTGGGCGGAGTGAACCGTGTGCTGGGCGGTGTGCTGGGTGCGGCAGAGGCATTCCTGCTGTGTTACCTGCTGGGAATGGCAGTGACGGTGCTGATTACCATAAGCGAAAACCGCTGGGGCTGGCTGAATACTGCCGTAGTACAGCAGAGCACCTTGCTGAACTGGTTTGTGCAGTTCAAATTTCCTGTGTAAATCCTGCCCGTGAACGGGCATAACAATAAAAGGCTGAGGGCTTTGCCCGAGAAAATGCCCGCGCGCCTGCCGAGGCGCAGCAGGACGGCAAAATGGGGCACGCCCGATGCACAATGAAGATTTAATATCCCCACGAAAGGAAGTGGAACAATGGATAAGAAGGATATGCTGTGTTCCCGCTGCAAGAAGCGCATGGCGGTCATTTACATGACCCGCATGGAGAACGGACAGACCGTAAGCGAGGGGCTGTGCCTCAAGTGCGCTAAGGAGCTGGGACTGAAGCCCGTGGACGACCTGATGAACAAGATGGGACTTTCCGAGGAAGATCTGGATAAGATGAGCGACCAGATGATGGAGATCATGGGCGATATGGAGGAGATGGGAGAGGACGGCTTTGAAAAAGGCGGTGCCTTACCGTTCCCCTTTATGCAGAACCTGTTTGGCGGCATGATGAACCAAGAAAAAGGGGAAAGCGAGGGGGAGGAAATTCCTCCGCGCGCAAAGGAGCGGTCTGAGAAGGGCGCACCGAAATATAAGTACCTGGAAAACTACTGCGAAAATCTGACCCGCAAAGCCCGCGAGGGCAGAATGGACGCCATCATCGGGCGGGAAAAGGAAATTTACCGTGTGGTGCAGATTTTGAACCGCCGCACCAAGAATAACCCCTGCCTGATCGGTGAGCCCGGTGTGGGCAAGACCGCCATTGCCGAGGGCATAGCCCAGCGCATTGTGGAGGGCAAGGTGCCTGCCAAGATTGCACAGAAGGAAGTATATATGCTGGATTTGACCGGACTGGTCGCCGGCACGCAGTTCCGCGGGCAGTTCGAGAGCCGTGTGAAGGGACTGGTGGAGGACGTAAAAAAGCACGGTAATGTCATTCTGTTCATTGATGAGGTGCATACGCTGGTGGGTGTGGGCGACAGCGAGGGCAGCATGAACGCCGCTAACATTCTGAAGCCGGCGCTTTCCCGCGGGGAAATTCAGGTCATTGGTGCGACGACCTTTAATGAGTACCGCAAGAATATTGAAAAGGACGCTGCACTGGAGCGGCGCTTCCAAGCCGTGAAGGTGGGAGAGCCGACCATTGAGGATACCATTGAGGTGCTGCGCGGCATCAAGAAATACTATGAGGACTATCACCGAGTAAAGGTGAGCGACTTTATGGTGGAACGTGCTGTTGTGCTCTCTGAGCGGTATATTCTGGATCGCTTTTTGCCCGACAAGGCGATAGACCTGCTGGACGAGGCTTGCTCGACCGCTTCTTTGGAATGTGCAGCGCAGACCGAGTACGACGGGCTTGCCGCTGAGCGGGAGGAAAAGCAGCGCCTCCTGAGCGATGTCATCAACCCCGAGGAGGGGACGGAGATCGACTATCAGCGTATGGCAGAGCTGAAAAGCGAGATCGCGCGGTTGGAGGAGCGCATGGACGCCCTGCATGACGCCGCCTTCAATTCTCCGGTGACGGAGGACCATCTGGCAAAGGTCATTGAGCTGTGGAGCGGAGTTCCCGCCAGCA
>USBC01000162.1 GCA_900552845.1 uncultured Oscillospiraceae bacterium
TGTGCAGGCTATGGCGCATGCGTTTGCCGGCGGTGTACTCGTTTTTGATGCTGCAAACCAAAAGGCGGTCAGGCTGATGCTGAAAACATGGATCAAGGACGCGGAGGTCAAGGACGTCGGCGCGCACTTTGCGGTTTCGGACGCCAAGGCCGAGCTGCCCCTCTGGGACAGCCGTCTGCGCATTTCCAGCCGCGGCTACATGTTGGGCTACACGGACGGGAAGCCCCTGCCGGTCAGCGGATTTTTCCGCTTTCTGTCGAAGGTCGGCGACGGAATAATGAAAATGCAGATCGTAAAAATCGCCTTCGGGGACGGAAAAAACGCATAATAAGTAAAAGATATTCCATAACAAGCAGTGTCCCCGTGAGCCGAATCGGCTCACGGGGACACAATTGTAAGCGGTATATTGACTGCATCAGATTTCCAAAGCCCGGCGGATGTCCCGCAATTCACGGGCGGTATTGGCCAGCATCAGTTCCGGGTCAGTAAAACACTCCGAGTAGAGTTCCGTCGTCACATAGCCTTCCCAGCCATGATGCTTGAATACATCCAGCACATCCGGAATCGGGATCACGCCGCTTCCAAGCCGCAGATGGGCATCGGTCACACCATCGTTGTTGCAGATATGAATGTAATTCAGCCGGTCTCCCAGCATCCGGAAGTATTTGGACAAAGGTTCCTTCACAATGGTGGGCGGTACAATGTCCAGCATGGCGTACAGGCACGGCTCATCGACCCGCTCCAATAGCTCCACGCAGTCGTCTACTGTTGTAACGACAGGGCTCTCCATTGGTGTCAGCGGTTCAATGGTGACCTGAACATGCTTGCCCCGTGCGTAGCGGCAAATCTGACGCATGGAATCTGTCAGATAGTCCCAGATTTGTTTGCGGGGCGTAAAATACCCGGGGTGATCCGCTACGACCAGCAGCCGGGGGCAGACGATGGCAGCGGCAATATCCACGCATTTCTGATAATAAGCCACGCCCGCGGCACGCTCTGCCGGGTTGGGAGAGCAGATGCAGAGGGGGAGATTCAGCGCCAAAGGCGTATACATTGGGATCTCCATACCGGTTCTCTCCGCGTAGGTGCGGACAGTTTTTGCCAGCGCTTCGTCAAAGTCATCCGGATGAAGATGGCACCGGGAACCGTAAATTTCCACGCCGTCAAAGCCATAGGACTGCGCCAGCTGAAAGGTTTCCTCCAGCGTCAGACGCTTGAAGTCCAAAGACATGATACCAAATTTCATAGGCTTCTCCTTATGCCTTTCTCTGCTTCTTCCGGGCGAACAGCTTCGCAAGATGCGGGAATTCATTCCCCAGAGTTTTCAGATTGGGGATTGCCACCAGAACGATCAGCAGGCAGCCCACAATAATCATCAGCGTTTCAGAGGAGACGTTGATAAGCCCCAGACCGTAGCGAAGCAGGCCAATGATGAACACGGCAATCGCCGTACCGATGACACTGCCCTTACCGCCGGACACGGATACGCCGCCGAGAATGACCATGGCGATGATATCCATGTCATAATTCTTGGCCATGTTGGCACGCGCACTGGCGAGTTTGGAGATCAGGAACAGGCTGGATATAGAGGCCGCCATACCGTTCATGGTGAAGACCGCGATTTTGATCTGATCCGTCTTGACGCCGGAGTAATAGCTGGCCTTAATATTTCGGCCCATGGCGAAGAGCGACCTGCCAAAGGTGGTAAAATGCACCAGATACGTAATACCGATGACTTCCAGCAGGAAGAACACCAGAATAAACGGCACGTTGAATACGCTGCCCCAGCTCATGAACTTCACGCCCGCCGGGAATTCCGCATAGGCGCGATTCTCCAGAATGACCAGCGCAATTCCACGGAAGAAAATCTGGTTGGCAAGGGTGATAATGGTGGAGGAAAGCTCCGTAAAACGGGTAATCAGAAAGCCGTTGAAAAAGCCGCACAGTGTGCCGGTCAGAAGCCCGGCCAGCGCAACCTCGAGGAAATTGCCGCCAGCATTGCCGACAAGACCCATGATCGTGCCGGACAAAGCCATCATGGAGCCAACGGAAATGTCAATTTCGCCCAGCAACAGTACCATGGTCATGGTGATGGCCACGATGCCCTTGTCCAGAAAGATTTTCATGGTGGACGCCAGATTTTTCGTATTCAGATAATTGGGTGATATGGCGATGTTCATGACATTTACCGCAATCAGAAGGAGCACCAGCATCCATTCCCAGCGAAGGAATGCTTTTTTGAAGGAACGGCCATCGTCCAAGGAAATGCTGCGAATTTTATTTTCACCCATTATATGACCCTCCTTCTCAGTGCATTTACGCCAAATTCTGCTGGATCGCCTTTGAAGATCTTGAACATCTCCTCAAGCTGTGCAGCGTTATAGAAATGACCAACAAATTTATCGATTGTCGGCAGTTCAACTTTGTCAGCTGGATGCAGCCGCATTGGAAAAAACGGCATACCTTGCTTACCAAACCATGCAGTTGGATCCCGGAATCAAGCCGCTTCAATAAAACTCTAAAAATTTTCCGGTTAATATATTATGCACGATCATTAATTTGCGTATTGATAGAGCTGCAGTTTGTACATCTGGAATAATTTGGTGAAATATTGACACAAAAAACGCCTCTGGCGAAGAAAAGCCAGAGGCGTTTATTTGTTAAGTTGCTGCTTTCTTTCGGGTAGCAGTATCGTGGAAGGAAAAGTATTCCGGCTGATGCCGGGACTGGGTATATTCGAACATCACACCGTCAGAATTAAAGGTATTGCTGGTCACCACAGCCAGGCAGTTATAACTGTCCATAAAGATCAGTTCCCGGTCCTGGGGTGTGGCCTTTTCTACCGTAATTTTTCGCTTACTGGTGACAATCTGCATCTTTAATTCCTGTTCCAGGTAAGTGTAGATGGAGTTTTCTGCGATTTCTTTTGTCAAACCGGGAACAGCGGATTTCAGGAAATAGTTAACGTCCAAAATCAGGGGCTTGTCATCCACGCTGCGGACACGGCAGATATGAAGTACTTCACTGCCTACAGGAAAGCTGCTTTCCCGGGACAGGGACTCATCAACGGTAATTGTTTCGTAAACAACTACTTTTGTGCAATAGGTCATCCGGTTTCTGGCAGCGGTTTCCTGGAAGGATTCAATGCGGCCGACGGTAAAATTGGTTTTTTCCGAGGGCTGAAAAATTACCTGCACACCCTTACCGTGGACAGCCTGAACATAACCGTCCCCCACTAGTCCGGCAATGGCCCGGCGGATAGTATTGCGGGAGCAGTCATAAATTCCAATCAGATTATTTTCAGAGGGAAGCAGTTCGCTATACAGATAATCTCCCTGCTCCACATGATACTTTAAATCTCTGTAGATTTCTTCAAATTTGGACTTCGTCAAAGACAACACCTTCTTAAACTTGTTTGAACATCGAATAGTATATCGGAAGTATCCGTAAAAATCAAGTGTACAAATCAGCGAATAAAGGAAACAATTACAAGCAGATGTGATACTAGTTTTCAATAAAACGGTTAAAAACCGTTTTATTCGGCTGCTGTTTCAGCAGCCAGCGGCGTAGC
>USBC01000163.1 GCA_900552845.1 uncultured Oscillospiraceae bacterium
CCTCGCCGCCTATTTTTCCGCCACAAAGATCAGGTGGCTGCTCGACAATGTCGAGGGCGCGCGTGAAAAAGCCGCCCGCGGCGAGCTGCTGTTCGGCACAGTCGAAACGTGGCTCATCTGGAAGCTGACCGAGGGGCGCGTCCACATCACCGACTATACGAACGCCTCGCGCACGATGCTCTACGACATCCACAATCTCTGCTGGGACGAGCGGCTTCTCCGGGAGCTGGACATCCCCGCCTCGATGCTGCCGGAGGTGCACGATTCCTCCGAGGTCTACGGCACCTGCAACATTCAGGGCGTGAACGTCCCCATCGCGGGCATCGCCGGCGACCAGCAGGCGGCGCTTTTCGGGCAGACCTGCTTTGCTCCCGGCGAAGCGAAAAATACATATGGCACCGGCTGCTTCCTTTTAATGAACACCGGAGCCGACATCTTCCAGAGCAAAAACGGATTGGTGACCACTATGGCGGCAAGTGTTGACGGATCTGCCTGTTATGCCTTGGAGGGCAGCGTATTCATCGGCGGTGCGGTCATTCAGTGGATCCGCGATGAGCTGCACCTCATTCACGAGGCGGCGGACAGCGAGTATTTTGCCACCCGCCTGGAGGATAACGGCGGCGTTTATGTCGTCCCTGCCTTTACCGGGCTGGGGGCCCCCTATTGGGATATGTATGCCCGCGGCGCCATCATGGGACTGACCCGTGGCTGCAACCGCAAGCATATCATTCGTGCTGCACTGGAATCCATCGCCTATCAAAGCCGCGATGTGTTGATCGCGATGGAGCGGGATACCGGTATCTGCCTGCAAGAATTGCGGGTAGACGGCGGTGCTTCCGCCAACAACTTCCTCATGCAGTTCCAAAGCGATATTATCAATACCACCATTCGCCGTCCAATGATTCGTGAAACAACAGCGCTGGGCGCTGCTTACCTTGCCGGCCTTGCTACCGGTGTATGGCACGATCTGGACGAAATTCGGGAGCAATGGACGCTGGATAAGCTGTATACCCCGCAGATGACTGCCGAAGTACGGGAACGCAATTTGTGCGGCTGGGATAAAGCCATTGGTCGGGTGCAGCACTGGGAAGACTGTTGAAACAGCTAGCTGCCGCAAGCCGGCAGTACGCCAAACCGCCCCGCAGGGACGACGGCAGCGCCGTCAGGACGAGCAAAGCTCGTCCCACCGCCCTTTGGGCGGTGCCCTGCGGGGCGTCCTGCTGCAAAAAGCCATCTGGCACTTTTAAAATATCTGTCCTCTTGTCGTGCAAGGACATTAAGCTCAAAATAGAAAGGCGGAATCTACTATGACAGATGCCATGCTGACTCCTTGGGGCGAGGTGCTTGATCGCGATCACCCCCTGCCAGAGTACCCCCGTCCGCAGCTTAGGCGGCAAAGCTACCTGAATTTGAATGGCATTTGGGAGTATGCCATCACCAAAACGCCGGAAAAGCCCGCCTTGATGCAGGGTGAGATCGTCGTTCCCTTTTCGCCGGAGGCCCCGCTTTCCGGTGTCGGTCACATTTTGCAGCCCGATGAATATCTATGGTACCGACGCACGATCAGCCTGCCGGAGGAATTCAAGCAGGACTGCCGTGTTCTGTTGCATTTCGGCGCAGTAGACCTATGCTGCACCGTTTGGTTGAATGGGGAGGAACTGGGCAGACACATCGGCGGTTATCTGCCCTTTACCTTTGAATTGACCGATCATCTCTCCTCCGATCCCTTTACATTAGAGCTGTGCGTCACCGATCCCACCGATACCGGTTTCCTTTCCCGCGGCAAGCAGCGGCTAAAGCACGCCGGCATTTGGTACACACCGCAGTCCGGCATCTGGCAGACGGTTTGGCTGGAAGCTGTCCCGCAGAATTATCTTCACTCCCTGCGCATCCCCCCCCAGCCGGAGAAAAATACCGTTCACTTCCGGCTGGACGCCGATGACCCTGCTCATGCTGATATCGCCGTTCACAAGGACGGCATTATCATCGCCGCAGGTGAATCCGGCACCGACGGCGAGGCTCTCCTCTCCATTCCTGCGGAGCAGCTGCGCCTATGGTCACCGGAGGATCCGTTCCTCTATGATGTTACCATCACCCTTGCAGGTGGGGATACGGTGGAAAGCTACTTTGGCATGCGCTCCTTTGGTATCGGGACAGACGAAAAGGGGCTGCCCAGACTGCTGCTCAATGGCAAGCCCTATTTTCAAAACGGGCTATTGGATCAAGGCTACTGGAGCGACGGCTATTATACCGCCCCCTGCGATGATGCTCTCATTTACGATATTTCGGAAATGAAGCGCCTTGGCTTTAACATGCTGCGAAAGCACATCAAGGTGGAGCCGCTGCGCTGGTACTACCACTGCGACCGGCTGGGCATGCTGGTGTGGCAGGACATGATAAACGGCGGCGGACGCTATTCTCCATTTTCCATCTATGTGTTCTCCAATTTAGGGCTGCGTGTGAAGGACGACCGCTACCGCTACTTCTCCCGTACCGATGCTGCAGGGCGTTCCCATTACTATGAAGAACTCGGACAGATGGTCGATCTTTTATATAATACCGTCAGTTTGGCAATGTGGGTTCCCTTTAATGAGGGCTGGGGGCAGTTTGATGCGCTGAAAGCAACGGAATTTATTCGGGAACGGGATCATACCCGCCCCATCGACCATGCCAGCGGCTGGTACGATCAGGGCGGCGGCGATATCAAAAGCATTCACTGGTATTTCCGTCCCTACCATCACTGCCAGCCCGCCGACGAGTGGCGCCCCGTGTGCCTGACAGAATACGGCGGCTATAACTGCGCCATTCCCGGACACTGCTGGGGCGAGGGAAGCGAATTCGGCTACAAAAAGATTGCTGGCCCGGCAGAGTTCAACCAGACGTTTTGCGCACTGATGGAGCAACAGATCCTTCCCGCCAAGGAAAAGGGGCTTGCCGCTGCCGTCTATACACAGGTCAGCGATGTAGAGGGTGAACGCAATGGGCTCCTGACCTATGACCGCCGGGTATGCAAAGCAGACCCGGCAATGTTTCAAGCCGTCAATGCCAAACTTGCCGGCGAAGCTTGATTTTAAGTCTTATGCTGTGATATACTGATTAACCGAAGGAGTGAGCCGGACAGCAGCGGGCGGGTGCTCGAAAGACCCCGCATGAGGAAAGTCCGAGCTCCGCAGGGCAGGATAGCTGCTAACGGCAGCCGGCGGCGACGCCCGGGAAAGTGCAACAGAGAGATACCGCCCCGAAAGGGGTAAGGGTGGAAAGGCGAGGTAAGAGCTCACCAGCTTTGGGGAGACCCAAAGGCTATGTAAACCCTATCCGGAGCAACACCAAGCGGGATCACATGGGGCTGCCCGTCCTGATCCCCAAAAGAGTGGCTGGAGCCTGTCGGCAACGGCAGGCGTAGATAGATTGTTGTCCAAGACAGAACTCGGCTTACAGACTCACTCCTTCTATATATTAAAAATGACGGACTTATCCCTCCTCGGATAAGTCCGTTTTTCTAAGGTCAAGTCCTATATCAAAGCCATAGCGGTCAGCAGCCAGATG
>USBC01000164.1 GCA_900552845.1 uncultured Oscillospiraceae bacterium
TCGTTATTGATGAGATGGATAATGGTGAAGGTGGAGTACGCCACCTTGCGCACCGAGCAGATGGGCAGCGTAGCGGCAATGGCTTTGACGCACTCCTCCAACGGCAGCCCCTCGGCAATCATGGTGGAGATGATGCGGGAGGTGAGAATGGACAGAATGTTTGCTTTCACACCGCTGCCCAAGCCGTCCGCCAGCACCAGTACGGAGGAATCCTCCCCCTGCCCTGCAACCTCCACATGGTCGCCGCACAGCTCCTCCCCCACATGATTGATGCTATTGCAGCCGATTTCTACACACAGATCATTCATCGGATACCGACCCTTTCAGTTTATACAGCGCTATCTTGGTTTCGGCGGCGGTTTCTCCCAGCAGGGAGGCAATCTCCTGCACAATGCGCATCTGCTTTTCCACCACACCGTCTGCGATCTCGGCCGTTTGACGGCTCAGCTCCTCCTTTTGACGGCGCACCCGCTCCTCCTCGGTCACGTCCCGCAGAATGCAGATGATCTGGTGGGAATCGTGATCGGGAATGATGGTCTCCTCGGCATAGCGATCGTATTCGGAAAGATATACTCTTTTTTTCTCGATGCTGTGACCGCTTTCCAGCACTGTGAGAAAATCCCCCGGATCCAGCACCCGCACCACCGGCTCACCCGTCACATCGGAGGGAGAGGAGAGATTCATCATGGCAAGCGCCGCGCGGTTGATCTGCTGGATCTCCAGCTTTTCATTCAACAGCAGGAAGCCGTTGGGAGAGTTATTGACAATATTGCCGGTAAAGCTCTCGGCGCGCTCCTTGAGATATGGCAGGCACATGGAAAGCTCCGCCTTGCCCTGATAAACCGCAATTGCCTTTTCGCGGCAGGTATTGTAGCCGCAGGAGCCGCAGTTCAGCTCCTGCTCCGGCTTCTTTTTCCCCATTTGGCGCAGAATATCGGCGATCTCCCGCTCGGAGGGAAGATTCCGTTCCTTAATGAGCGGCAGCCGCTCGATCAAAAGCGCTGACGGCTCCGGCTGAGGCAGATCGAAGTCCTCTCTGCCTGCCGCACGGTCCACCGTTTGATAATCCCGCACCGGCGACCGGTGGAATTTTTCCATAACCGGCCCTCCGACACAGCTTCCGGTACACATTGACATTTCGATAAAGCAGCGATGCAGACCGCCATGCATCAGGTCGTCCAGCACCTCCAGACAGTTCTGCGCACCGTCCACTGCCATGTAGGTGTAATCCCGATTGGGCTTTTCCATACAGCGCAGAATTCCGCCTGCCGTGGGAAACAAGCGTGCTTTGCCGCCTTTTTCTTGCAGCGGTGCCTGCCGCACGGCGATGTTCTCCTGCTTCAGCCAGTCGGTCAGCTCATCAAAGGTAAGGACGGCATCGACCTCCTCGCACTCCTCTGCCTCGCCCTTTTTGGCAACACAGGGCCCGATGAATACCGTTTTAGCACCGGAGAACCGGCGCTTGATATCGGCGCAGTGCGCCTGCATGGGAGACATGACCGGCGCCAGATACCCCAGTAGAGACGGATAGTACCGGCGGATCAGCAGATTGACCGACGGACAGCAGGAGGAAATGATGATGTCCCGATCGCTCTCCGCTGCCATGCGGTCATATTCCCGTTTAACAACCGTAGCGCCCAGCGCAGTCTCCTCAGCATCGGCAAAGCCCAGCTTTTGCAGCGCTTCCCGCAGCTCCTCTATTCCGCTGCCGGCATAATTGGCAAGGAAAGAGGGCGCCAGACTGGCGACCACCGGCGCACCGCTTTGCAGCATCACCCGCACCTTATCCACCTCGCTGACGATCTGCTTGGCGTCCTGCGGGCAAACCACAAAGCACTGTCCGCACATGATGCATTCATTCTGAATGATATATGCCTGATTGCCCGAAAAGCGGATCGCCTTGACCGGACAGTGGCGGATACATTTATAGCAGTTTTTACAGTTGGCTTTTTTCAGTGTCAGACTTTCCATACCCTGTGTTCCTCCCTGCTGCGGCGGTTTATTGCCTGTTCAGTGCCTTCAGCACCTTTTCTTCAAAAAATGTCCGTGTTCCCTCCGGCGTGACGGAGCAGAATTCCTCATCGACCTTGACGCAGACCCCCAACTGACACTGCCCCATGCAGAACGCACCGCACAGCTCCACCTCATCGCTGAGATTGTGATCCCGAATCAGATCCTGCAGCTGCTCCACCACCTGACGGGAGCCGCGGACATGGCAGGACGACCCGATGCAAACTGTAATTTTCATGTGAAATTCACCTCCGTTTCAATCTCTCCCGCTTTTTCGGGTGCATCGATCCACTGCCGGAGCACCGCTCTGCCGCGAGCATTGGCGCCACCTGCTTGAGAAGCCGCCACCAGCGGGACCCAGCGGCGGATATGCTGCGGCTCGATGCCGCTTTTTTGGCAAAAAAGAGTGAGATACTGCCCTGCCAGTTCCCTTCTGCCCCGCATTTGCAGCAGCAGATAGGTCAATGCCGCATCGGCGGCGGCATTGCCCTGCGTGGCGTGAAACCAGTCGATAATGTATGGCTCCCCCGTGGCTGCGCTGATGATGACCTTTGACGGCACAAAGTTGCCGTGGCAGACCTCATTGTATCTGGGGATACGCTCCAGCTTGGAATAGAGATCGTAGCGGTCGGTGGCGGACAGCTCCGAGTCATTGATGTTGCGCTGCAATTCGTCCTTCAGCTTTTTGAACATCGGGCAGGACTGCCGGTGGATCTGATCATGCAGAGCGGCAAACAGCTCCATATATTCTTCGGTTTTTTCCGGCTCTTTTTCCATCAACTGCTCCAGATTTTCTCCCTTGATGTATTCCGAAACGATCGCCCATTTGCCGTTGACACGGGTGATCTCCAATATCTCCGGGACGGTAACGGTCGTTTGCTCCATACGTGCTTGATTCAGCGCCTCATTGATGACATCCGCCTTGGCGCAGTCCTCATTAAAGACCTTGAGGCAGCGGTCACCGTCCCGAAACACGGTGATACTGTTCTGCACCGAGATGATGCGATCCAAATTCATCTGCCGACCTCCTTACAGTCTTGCCTTCAGATGCGCCAGCGAAAGCGCCAGATTTTCGTACTGGATCACTGCATCGGGCGGGAGCTGCAGACGGCAGGGGGCAAAGCACCAGAATGCCCGCACACCGCTGCGGTACAGTACGTCGGTCACTGCCTGCGCCGCTTCCTTGGGCACCGTGACGATGCCGATGCCGACATGGTTTACCGCACAGAAATCCGCCAGCTCCGCCATAGGGTAGATCGGCTTTAATTCGCTGCGGTCGCCCTCCTGTGGGACATTCAAATCGAATGCCGCCAAAATATTGGTGCCGTACTCCGAAAAGCCCGCGTAATCCAAAAGTGCGCGTCCCAGCTTGCCTGCGCCCACAATGACCGCTGCCGCCGGACGACCGCCCAGACAGTCCTCCAAGCATGCGGTCAGTTCAGCGCGATCATAGCCCACGCGGGGGCGTC
>USBC01000165.1 GCA_900552845.1 uncultured Oscillospiraceae bacterium
CTTTGCACCGTGGCTTTCAGATATTCCACATTGCGTTCCTCAGGAGTGATGACCTTTTCCCAGTCCCACTGATCCACATAGATAGAGTGAATATTATCCAGCGTTTCATCGCGGCGTATCGCATTCATATCGGTATAAAGTCCCTTTCCCGCACGAAAGCCGTAGCGATGCAATGCCAGCCGTTTCCACTTTGCCAGCGAATGAACCACCTGTGCATCTCTGCCGATATCCGGTACATCAAAGGAGACGGGACGCTCCACACCGTTCAAATCATCGTTCAAACCGGTGGACGCTTCCACAAAAAGCGGCGCGGAGACACGACAGAGGTTCAAATTGCCGCAGAGGGTATCCTCGAACACACGCTTGATAAGGCTGATGGCTTTTTGGGTATCGTAAAGGGAAAGACAACTGCGATAGCCCTTTGGAATAAAAACCCTACTCATAATTTCCGCACTCCTTTGCAACAAAAATATACCTGCAAGTATAGGACGGCAGCACGCATTTGTCAACACAAAAATGAAACTTTTCATAGGTATAACTTGCAAAATCGGCTCGCAGGGAGAGCCGTTCCAAAAGGAACGGCTCCGGCAGCCACAGGCTGCCGTGCGGCGCTGTGCGCCGCAGCCCTGCGAGCCGTATTCCAGACAAAGGAAAGTTGTTTTATAGGGCGTTTTGTGACTGGTAAAAGGCGATCAGCAAATCGACCATGCGCCCGTAGCTTTGTACGCCGTCAGTTTGCGCGTTAGCCTTCAGGTAGGCATCATTCCAACGGTCTGCCGCCTCGCCTACCGGTGTTTCGTACTTCTTCCAGTAGCGGCTGTTGGCGGAGATATCCCGCAGCACGCCCTCGGGCAGCAGCGAGCAGATCTCCTGCCATGCATTCGGGTCATACCGATACAGCCGGTTGGTTGCATGGATCAGTCCCATCATCGCACCGCTGTACTGCAATTCAATATTTCCGCTGTGATAACAGGCAAGATAGGAGATAAAATTCGCTTCGTCCTCCCGCATAAAACCGCAAATATGAGAAAGCTCATGGCACATGGTAGAGGGAATCCCATAGGCAGGCTGATGGACATTGATATTCGGTTCCGAGATATAGGGGAAAATAACGCCGGTAAGCTGGATATAGCTCATGATCTCCGAAAAATACATTGCCTTGGGGCGGGTACGTGCCGCCAAATCAAAAAGCTGCACCCCGTAAAGCTCGTCCAATGCATTTACTGCATCGGAGGCGGTCGCTGCAAGCTCTGTATAGGCAACCGAGGAGATGAAAATGCCATCGGAATTCTCCTCGCAGTCGGAGCGCAGCTCCCCTGCCTGCTCTGCCAGCAGATAGCAAAGAGACCGCAGCGTTTCCACATCGGTCGCTTCGGTCTGCAACCCCAAGCTCTGTCCCACGGAGATCCGGTAATAATTGAGATCGCCGGTGAGAATGAACCAGAAGAAAACTGCCGATACCGCCGAAGCAAGGATCCACAACCGCTTGAGACAAACCCGCCACCAGCGTCTTTTCTGCCGCACGGCTTCCCTCACCCAAAACACAAGGTAGATTACGCACACAGCCCCCAGCAGAAGTAAAATAACCTCCATGACGGAAAACGGCAGCTTTCCGGTCAGGGCAGTCAGTGCAGTCGCTACCCCATGATACAGACCACGGCTATACAGCCGCTCCACCGCCTCGGCATTGCTGCGCGCTAAGCGGATCAGCAGAAAGCCCAATGGGGTCAGCAGTGTCAATGCCGTGCAGGCAACGATACCGCTGCGCTTCATTATTCTGTTTTGCTTTTCAGTGGCCGCAGCTATCATCTCGTTCTCCTCAACGGGTCAGCTTGGCATTGGTTTTTTCCATAAAACGCTCCGCCTGCACAATGGCGCGGGTGTGGCTGCACTCACCGACGGCACAGGCAGCGTCTTCCGCATAGACATGAAAAGACAACATTCTGCCCTCCGCAGCAGTCAGCTCTGCCGTAACGGTCACTTTCATTCCCACCGGACTGGCGGCGGTATGCCGCATATTCATCTCTGTCCCTACGCTGGTCATACCCTCCGCCAGCAGATCGGCACAGCAGCCGCAGGCGGCTTCCTCCATCCACGCGATGAGCACCGGTGTTGCAAGCACCGGCAGACTACCGCTCCCCACGCAGGCAGCGGTATCCGCTTCGGTGACGGTTTTATGTACAGTAAAGGTTTTGTTTTCCATTATGGGGACTCCTTTTTTATTTGGTTTATCCCTATTATAAAAAAAGATGCAGCCCCTGTAAAGCCGCATCTTTGTAAAAATCGCCAACCCGCAGGGTGTGCGGGGCTATGCCCCGCCTTGGGCGGTCTGCGACCGTCCTGCCGCCCCATAAGGGCGGCGCACCCTGCAGGTCACTTCTCCCGCTCTTTTTGCGGGTCTTTTTTGTGTTACAGCGCTGTGGATACCGGCTCATGCAGCCGCAGCTTATTGTCCTGCCAGCCGCAGCTCAAGATGTCTCCTGCATGCAGATCTCCCGCCAGCAGACATTCCGTTAAAGGATCTTCCACCATGGTGCGCACCAGTCGCCGCAGTGGGCGTGCCCCATAGGGTCCCATCTCTGCTTCCTGCACGATTTGTTCCGCCAGTGTATCCTCAAATTCCATCGTAATCTCCTGCTCTCTCAACCTCTCCTGTACCCGTTTCAAGAGCTGTCCGGTAATCAGCCGCAGTTCCTCCTTCCCCAGTGGCTGAAATAGAATCGTTTCGTCCAGCCTTCCCAAAAGCTCCGGTCTCAGGTGCTCCCGCAGCTTTGCCAGCGCCATCGCTTTTCTATCCTCTTCCCCGCTTCCAAAGCCGATCGCCGGCCGATTCAGCATTGCCTCTGCGCCCAGATTGCTGGTAAGAATCACCAGTGTATTGCTGAACACCGCCAGCCTTCCTTGGCTGTCAGTCAGCCGTCCGTCCTCCATGATCTGCAAAAGAAGATTGTAAATATCCTGGTGCGCTTTTTCAATCTCGTCAAAAACCACCACACTCATTGGGTGTTTCTTTACCGCCTCAGTCAAAACGCCTCCCTCCTCACAGCCGACATAACCGGGAGGCGCGCCGATCAGTCGGGAGATGCTGTGTGGCTCACGGTACTCGCTCATATCCAGCTTAATAATATTTTCCTCGCTGCCGAACAGCGTTTTCCCCAATGCATAGCAAAGCTGCGTTTTTCCCACCCCGCTGGGTCCCAAAAACAGAAAGCACCCAATGGGGCGTTTGGGGTCCCGAAGACCCGCACTGCTGCGCAGAACGGCATGAATGACCGTCTCCACTGCCTCCTGCTGTCCCACTATGCTTTGACGCAAACTGCTTTCCAGCCGCTCTGCCGAAAGTCTCTGTCCTGCCGACAACCCTGTCATAGCGCCTGCCGCCTGTTGTATTTCCCGTTGGGTCAGGGTCAGCCTTCGCGCCGTCCGCAGCCCCACAGAAGCCGTTCCCCTCCGTTCGATGCGCAGCCTCGCTG
>USBC01000166.1 GCA_900552845.1 uncultured Oscillospiraceae bacterium
ATGGCATCCGTTGTGTTGGCAGGCGTAATTACAGACGGCAACATATAATTCTCGCGACACACAATCTTACCTGCATCCAGCCAGCGAATGAACTGCTCTTCCCGATATGCGTCTTCCAGCCCTTCAATCTTCTTAGAAATCTTGGCTGCGTATGTCGGGATGGCCGTCTCCATAGCTGCCAACTCATCCTGCGTCATGCCGCCAACAATTCTACGCACATAGTCGTTGATCTCCGATGCTGCATATCGATTGTTCCGATTGATCTGAGCGCATAGCATCGTGGTGCAGCTTTGAATTTTCTGTTCTGGCGGAAGCTGTGCCATGCGATTGCGGATGTATTCACTCAGCTCACTGTCCGCACGCTTGTACTTAGGCACAGCCTCGCCGTGATCCGCCACATCCACGCGGTACATTTCTCCGGTAGCAAACTCAAAGCTAACCTGTGCATCCTGCCCGGTCAGAGAAAATCCCTCGGAAAGATTCTCCTTCTCCAGCAGTTCAAATTCATCGCCAAATAAATCCGGAACGGAACGAAGGAAAAACTGCGGAATCCGCAATGCGGATACCTCTTCAGCAAGATAGGGCTGTACCCTATTTTGTATCAGCATATCTCCCAGCTCACCTCCCATAAATCCGTCATCCGCTTCGTTGGCCGCCGCCGTGTAGGTTTCCGCCTGCACCGTTGCTTCCCGAACCATTGCAGAAATCGCAGCGCTTCCCTGCGCCGTGCTTTCCAGCGCCGTTTTCACTTCCTGTACATTTACATCGTCAAAGGCATCGGACTCAGTGGCTTGCGGCGCAAATGGAATTTCCGTCTGTTCTGCTTCCGGCTGAGTCACAGCCTGCGGTTCTTCCATCGCTTCACCGATACGGTAATCCTTTCGGCTGAAGCCCGCTTTATTTAGGCCAGCCACAATTTTCTCCAAGGTGGTGTGGAAATCCACAGAGTTCGTCAACACATAGGAGGTGTTCAGCAGCGGCGACTTGTGCTGCATTGCATAGGGCTGACGCAGAATGCGTCCCAAAATCTGCTCCACATCCACAGTGGAGGTGCGGTTGGCCAGTGACGCCAATATGTAGGCAAAGGGACAGTCCCAGCCCTCTTTCAGCGCATTGACGGTGATGATGTATCGGATTTCACAATCCCTGCTCATCAAGTTCTGTCCCTTGAGGTCATCCACATCAGATGTTTTCACCGCTATCTGGTTTTCCGGAATACCCATACCGACCAGCATCGCCTTGATTTTATCAAACGTATCACTGTTGTCCCCAGTGCGCGGCTGTGCCTGAAACAGTACAATGGGCCGAATATACTTCCCGCCAGCTGCTTCTGCGGCAATAGCTTCCTGCTCAATGCTTCCTCTCAGCTGGATGGCATCCTGAATGACACTCTGCCGGGTGGTGCGGTTATATACCACTACTGGGAGCTTTACCATGTGCTCCTTTTTCAGCTCACGGGCGTCCACATAGGAGATAATGTTGCTGTTTTTTCGCGGCGTTGCCGTCAGATCGAGTACGAAGGACGGATTCAGATTATTCAGCATCTCCGTGCTGAGCTTCGATTCTGCATTGTGGCTTTCGTCCACAACAACGATAGGCTCCAGATGGCGCAGCACCTGAATCAGCGCCGTATCCGGTGTATCGGCCAGCAGCGCCTGCGTGTCCTTGAAATACTCTGCAAAGCGGAACAGATTGCCGTTTTCCTGATAGACCTTGCGAACATCTTTCTTCCGGCTGTCAATGCGCAGCGAACCATAGCTCATCACACAGACGGTCAGCATTTCCCGCACTGTGTCCGGCGAAAAGTTCTGGCCATTCAGCAGCATTTCCTTGGTGTACACGCCGACACGTCCGGCAAAATCCTGATCCAGTCTCTGCCGGTAAGGGTGATTCGCATCGGACAGCGTGCGGATGGTCTGCGTCAGAATGGAATCACTGGGAACCAGCCACACCACCACCTGCGGCTTTCCGGTGGGCAAGGCATCAAAAATCCGCCTAACGGAAGCGCAGGCCATAAAAGTCTTGCCGCCGCCGGTGGGCACCTTCATGCAAACATGGGGCGCACGTTCAATAGAGTTATTATAGGACGGTACCCCGCCGAGGCCAACGGCCACATCCTTGGAAAACCAGTATTCCCGCCACGCGGAAAACAGATTGGTTCCACGGTTGACGCAGTCCAAGTATGCGGAGAGGTCACGCATGACTTGTTTTTGATAGTTGTTAAGTTCCATCACATGACCTCCTTACAGTTTCGTAATATCGCGGGGGATTTTCTTGAATGTGATATGGTACTTTTCCAGTTCTGCCTCACTGAGGGTGCAAAGGTCGGCGTAGATCACATAGGCATCGGCCTCGGTTTTAACCGTATGCAGGAACTCCCGGTTCAGCGTAGTAACAGCTTGCTTTTCATAATAGAAATAATAAGCGCTGCCAATGTGGACACCCATAAAATACGGTTCGTCCGGGTGCGATTCCGGCAGAGAGGCTTTCGTATCTGTAAAGTACACATACTCCCGGATCTTTTCAACGCCCACATTTTCGTTGAGCACATCACCGTGCAGCAGCGGTTCGCCAAGATCATAGAAGCTGAAATTGCCGCCCGTGCCCTCCACGGCGTTCTTGCCCTCACCGTAACCTTTGATAACACGCTTGACGCGCTCGGCGGTGATGCTGTCGGCGTAGTCCATCATCTCAATGAGGATGAACTTGCGGTGTCCGCCGTCCGCCTTGTTCATGTTGAGAACGGCGTGGGCGGTGGTGCCGGAACCGGCGAAGGAATCAAGGATAATTGAGTCATGGTCGGATGCGATTTGCAAGATTCGCTCAATTAAGCGAGTAGGCTTAGGCGTATCGAAGGGAGATCTCCCGTTAAATATTCCTGCAAGTTCATTTGCCGCTTCGCCCGTATGTCCGGTGTCCGTATGAAGCCAAAGGTTTGTAGCGACCTTTCCAGCACTACTGTCAAGATACTGCTTTCGGCGAAGACCGCCTTTTCCTTTGCCTGTAAAGTACAAGAGTGGCCATGGCTTTTCTTTCGATATTCCTTGCTCATATCGGTGCAATGCTTCACTTTTTGCTTCTGCAAACGGTTTCTTTAACATAATGGCGCAAACATTAGTTAATACACCTTTCTCACTTCCGCAAAGCTCACACCGCTTTGCATAATCATTAATTTTTCGTAATTCATATGATGTCCACTCATTCATACACTCCAGCATTTGAGGCTGACCAAAACTCCAGCACCGCCCAGCCGGAGGATACAACAACTCTCCAGTAATCGGATGTTGAATTGCGTACACCATACCTTGATGGGTAGCTGCGCCAGGTGCACTTATAGTAACGGATGACCACTCACGTGGATCACCGTCTTGACTACTATACAATTCGTCCATATCTGTTGTCCTTGGGAGCCGCTTTGGTTGCCATAATGCTGATTTTGAGTAAGTCAAAATAT
>USBC01000167.1 GCA_900552845.1 uncultured Oscillospiraceae bacterium
GGCGTTGATATCCGTGTCCTCAAAGAAATTCTCGGGCACGTTAATCTTGGTACCACGGAGATATACACCCATGTCAGCAGTGATCAAATTGCGAATGCTGCGGATCGCAATCCCCTTTCTCATGTCAAAATAAAACCACCCAAAAAGGATACAGAAACCAAATGAAGACCAATTATCATACTCACACCTACCGCTGCAAGCATGCTATGGGCAATGACGAACGCATTGTTGAACGCGCCGTCAACGCAGGCATTGATATTCTCGGCTTTTCCGACCATAACCCTTGGCCCCACTTCCCTGCCGGCTATGACTCTCATGTTCGCATGGAGCCGCAGTATCTATCGGAATACTGCGAAAGCGTCAATCGTCTGCGCGAAAAATATAAAAGCCAAATAGAGATTCACCTTGGATTAGAAGCGGAGTTTTTTCCGCACCATATGCAGGAATTGATGGATTTGAAGGCAGAAAATCATATTGAGTATCTCATATTCGGCGCACATTACGATGAACTTGATGAGCCGATTCCGGAACGCTTTTATTTTGGTCGGGACTGCCTGACGCCGCAGGATCTTGAACGCTATGAGAACAACATCATTCCAGGCATTGAAAGTAAGTTTTATGCCTATGTTGCCCACCCCGATCTCTTTATCCGAAGTTATCCCTATTTTGATAAGCATTGTGAAGCCCTCAGCCACCGTATCTGTGAAACTGCTATGCGATGTGGCGCCATATTGGAATACAATATCTCCGGTTTCCTTTACGCACAGGAGCATAAACGAATAGATTGCTTTCCGCATTCCGATTTCTGGCGAATTGCGAAGGATCACGGTGTAACTGCCATCATTGGTTATGATTCTCACAATTCTGCAATAGATTTTAGAAGCTCCGAAATGTACGACTATGCGGTGCACTTTCTTGACTATATCGGGATTCGCCGTGTCGATCGATTGGATTTCTAATTGGATTTAAATCGGATCTGTACACTTAAAATTTTATTGTATTAGCAATATGAACAGTATTTTGAGGGTAGTATTGTATTATCTGGATAAGCAATTTGCTCTTTTGTTTATTTGATTATCTTATTTGCGCAACTATCCAAGGCGTTTCTTTCTTTTTTGCACAAGTTGCGCTATATTTTCTTGTAAAAATGGCATAATGCCGCTTTGACAAAATCCCTATAATACGATATTGTAGAGTCACAGAAGGGGCTTTCCCTTGAATAAATCATAAAAATTGAGCAAATCAAATCTTGGAGGTACACCGAATGCTGCTTATTAAAAATGCTAATCTCGACGGTACTGGTAAAATCGTTGATATTCTCATTGGTGACGATGGAAAATACAAGGAAATTGCTGGTCACATCGAGGCTCCTGCCGGCACCGAAACTCTGGACGCCACCGGAATGATGGCTTGTCCGACCTTTGTTAATACTCATATGCACTTTGATAAGGCTTACACCTCTTACGAGCAAGGGCGTGAAAGCTATGGTAAGGGCAACTGGATCTCTTCTACTGAGGAAACGCTGGAGGATTCCATTTTTGTCATGCATGACCGTATCCGCAAATACACCCCCGAGGCGGTTGCCGCTCGTGCCGAGCGTGCCATAAAGGACTGTGTAATGTATGGTACCACCAAGCTGCGTACCAATGTTGACATAAGCATGTTGGATCCCAATCTCAACGCGTTGAAGGGCGTTTTGATGGCTAAGGAAGCTACCAAAGACATCTGCGATCTGCAGGTTATTGCTTTCCCGCAGGAAGGCATTATCTGTGATCCCGGTACTGACAAACTTCTGGAAGAAGCCATGGAGATGGGCTGCGATGTAATGGGTGGTATGCCCGCTGCTGAAATGCTGGACGAGCATGCCCGTCAGCACGTTGATTTTGTTTTCAAGATGGCTGAAAAGTACAATTGTCTTATTGATATGCATATCGACCAGTCCAAGGATATGTTTGACCGTTCTTTGGAGTACACTGCATGGCTCACCATGCAGCATGGCTGGCAGGGTCGTGTTACCGGTGGTCACTGCACTTCTATCACCTATCAGAATCAAGCACATGCCATTAAGGTCATGAAGATGCTCAAGCAGGCCGATGTCAATGTTTGCGCAAACACTCAGACCCTTGCAATCATGGGTATTGATCCTGAGCCTCGGACTCGCGGCGTTACTCGTATCCGTGAAATGGTAGAAATGGGCATCAATGTCGTTACCGCCCAGGATACCATCTGTGATGGCTTCCACCTTTACGGCACCGGCGATCCTTTGGATTACGGTTTGGTTGGCTGCTATTGCGCTCAGTACAATACTCCCGAGGCTGCGCGTACCATGTGGAATATGCTCACAAGCGCCTCTGCACGCGTTTTCGATCCTGAAATGAAGTATGGTATTGAAGTTGGCAACGATGCTGACCTGAACCTTGTGGAAGCTCCTAATGTACATGATGCGATTCGTATCCGTGCTTCCCGCCCCTATGTTATTCGTCATGGCAAGGTCATTGCCTCCTTCATTCGCCGTGCGCAGCTTCTGTAATACTTACCCTATTCCCTTTTTATATATTTTTTGCCCCCTCATTTCCCATTGCAAAAAGGTGCCGGATCAAACCGGCACCTTTTTGCTGTCTTTTGGCAGAAAAGTGCCCCGAACTTCAGAAATGTAATCTGCAGTACGGGGCATGATTATTATTTTAATCTGCTTTGAGTCAGCATGGACCAAAGTCCCTCTACATTCTTTTGATTCAGCGTGACTGGATCAACCGAAACATATTTCGGCGTTGGCTTTCCCATGAGCGCACACGCTGCAGAGTAAACCATCAGATGCCCCATTTCAATCGGTCTGGAGGAAACGATCCCCATTCTTCCGCTGGTTACCTGCATCATTCGCTGTGCGACAGAACTGTTGATTTGGCTCGTTACAATCACAACGTCGTCCCGGCTATTGGCATGCAGCCACTCGCTTATACGAGCTGCAGCGCCTGCATTCTGAATAAATAGCCCCTGCATTTCCGGATAACGTAGGTATAACTTTTCAAAATCCTCCGCAGAATAGTGGTCATTGATAAAAATCTGCTCCAGAACCTGAATTCGTGGGTAATCGCCATGCAGTGCGGTAATCAGTGCTCTGACGCATTGCTGCGCACCTGTAGCAGTGTTTTTGTCTACAAGCAGAACAAGGCGCTGCATTTGGCGCGGCAGCGAACTGCGCCGCCTGCCGACCTTTTTCTCCATCGTTGGTTGTAATGCAGGAATGATACATTGTTCCCGGCAGGTTGATAGGAAGGTGCGAGCCAAGAACCAATGGAATATCACTGCTGCGTCTCAGCCGATGAAATATGTCGGTCATATCAGTG
>USBC01000168.1 GCA_900552845.1 uncultured Oscillospiraceae bacterium
CGAAAAGTCCTGTGGAGTTTTTGCGCGGCAGAAATGCTGTAGGGGGAAGCGCGGCGAAGATGGCAGGCTGGCGCCTGTCGATGAACCGCGCAATGCCATACGGTATTTATGCCCGCAAAAACCGTATGTGCTCTTGTCAAGCGAAGGTATTATTGTCGTCTATATCATGCAGTCTTTTGCATTGATGAAAAAAAAGAACTGCCCTTTTTATTCAAAAGAGCAGTCGCTTTTTTTGATTCAGAACTAAGATTCCAGCATTTCCTCAGCACTCTTCAAGGCACTTTCGGTAATGTTTTCCCCCACCATAATGCGTGCTAACTCCTGCACACGCTGCTCACGGGTCAATTCCTCTACCCGCGTGAAGGTTCTTCCGTCTTCCACCGTCTTATAGATGCTATAATGGTGAGCGGCGCAGGCAGCGACAGGAGCTAGATGGGTAACGCAGATATCCTGCCGGTGACGGGCAACCTCGGCAAGCTTTTTTCCGATCTTTTGTGCTGCGCGACCGGAAACGCCGGTATCCACTTCATCGAAAATAATGGTTCCAATGTTATCTTTTTCCGCAAGAACATTTTTGATTGCCAGCATGATCCGTGCCAGTTCACCACCGGAAGCGATTTTTGCCAATGGTTTTGCTTCTTCTCCCGTGTTGGTGCAAATCAAAAACTCGATTTCATCGGCGCCGTTTGCGCTGTATGGTTTTTCCCGACGGGTAATAGAGAATTTAACACCTGCCATATCCAAATAGGCAAGCTCTGCCTCTACCCGTTCTGAAAACTCGGCGGCTGCGGCAAGGCGGCAGGCAGTCAGCGCCTCTGAGGCTGCACGCAGCTGAGTGTTTGCTTCGTCCAGTTCCATTTGCAGCTTTGCCGTTAGCTCATCGCTCAGTTCCAGCGACTGGTACTCCTCGCTGATTTTATCGAAATACTCCAGTATTTCAGCTATGCTGCCTCCATATTTCTTTTTCAGCTTATAGATCGTATCCAACCTTGATTCAATGGCGTCCAGCCTTCGTGGATCAAAATCGGCTTCTTCCAAGGTATCCCTTGCTCGGCTCCCCAGTTCCTCCAGCATATAATAGGCATCGCTCAACTTTTCGCCGTAATCTTCAAACTCCGGCAGATACTTGGCTGCAATATCCAGCTCAGAAGAGACCTCCTCCAAGGTCTCAAGAGCGCCCTTCAGCTCTTCACCGTCGCCATTCAGCAAGGTATAAACTGCACCGAGGGATTCTGTAATTCGCTCGGCGTTACGAATACACTTTTGCTGCTCTGTCAGTTGTTCTTCTTCCCCGGCGAGCAATTTTGCGTCGCCGATTTCTTTGAGCTGGAATTGAAGGATATCCATGCGCTGCAGCTTATAACTCTCATCTACTTGCAGCTTGTCCAAACGGGCAGCACAGTCACACATACGCTCGTAAGCATCGGTATAGGCAGCTAACTCATTGTTGTATTCGCCATAGCTATCCAAAAAGCCAAGATGCTTTTCAGCACTTAAAAGCTCCTGATTATCGTGCTGACCGTGAATATCAATGAGTAGAGAGCAAACCTCCCGCAGCATAGCAGCTGTGGCAGGGCGACCGTCCAACCTGCATTGACCTTTTCCGGAAAGATCGATCTCCCGCTGCACCAGTAGCTGTCCGTCCTCCGGCGAAAAACCAAGCGCAGAAATTTTTTCACATAGTACAGGAGGAATCTCAGTAAAAAGTGCAGAAACGGTAGCGCGTGTCTCTCCGGTGCGGATTATTTCTTTAAAGGTTCGTCCGCCCAGAACGGCATTGATCGCACTGATGAGAATTGTTTTACCGGCTCCGGTTTCACCTGTAAATACATGAAAGCCCTTTGAAAAATCGATGGTTGCCTGCCGGATAACAGCTATGTTTTCAATATAAAGCTGAGAAAGCATGGCGATCCCCCTTCCCCTTTTGTCAGACATTCAACGAGAGAGATTGTTCTTCATCAAGTCCCGCAGATGGACACAAAATTCATCAGCAAAATGCTCGGTCTTTAGTAATACAAATATAGTATTTTCTCCGGCAATGGTTCCGAGAATCTCAGGTCGGTTACTGTTATCAACCGCTTCACATACAGCAGAAGCCATAGCGGAGTGTGTTTTGATCACGACGATATTGCCGGCACAATCAACCGAACGAATGCTGCGCATAAAGACAGAGTCGCCGGAAAGCTGTAACGTATCGGCAGGCGCCGATTTGCTTTCGGTATAGTAATAAATCCCACTGGGGGAAAGCACCTTAACCAGCCTCAGCTCACGAATATCGCGGGAAATGGTTGCCTGTGTAGCAAAAAAGCCGCTTTGCTCCAGCAGGGTCTGCAGCTCCTCCTGGGTAGTTACCGTATGATTTTGAATCAATTCCAAAATTTTGGCGTGGCGTGTTGCTTTCACCTTTATCAACCCCTTTGAAGCAGTTTATGTGATAAGATCTCAAAAAACTCATATTCACCAAAAGAAATAAATCGAGCTGCTTTCTGACTTTTACGCACAGTGACGGGCACTTGGGGAGGCAGCTCAATCCGTTCTCTGCCATCGACTACCACGCACATAGACTGACGACATCGGATCGTCATGCAGCGTTCTGCCGAAACCACTGTAGGCCGTACTGAAACGCTATGTGGACAAATTGGTACAATAGAAATAGTGGAAAGGTCAGGATCAATCACGGGTCCGCCCGCGGAAAGTGAATAAGCAGTAGAACCGGTTGGGGTGGATAGAATCAGACCATCGGCAGAATATTCGTTCATACGGCGTCCATCGCAGTCAATAGTGAGATCAATAATATTGGTCATAACCGGCTTAGAAAGCACGATGTCGTTAAGCGCAAAGGGAACTGTCGGCTCCTCCCCCGATGCAGAATCTTGAAAAAGCGCAATGCCAAGGCGTTCCTCGATGGTAAAACGCCCCTCAAGAATGCGGTCAAAAGCGGAAGCTGCCTCATGAGGCTCAACCTGAGCCAAAAAGCCTAACCGGCCTGCGTTGATCCCCAAAACAGGCAATTCATACGCAGCAGAGCAGTGTGCGCCATCAATAATGGTTCCATCTCCACCGATGCAGACAATCATATCCGCATGACGGCAGGCGGTCTCAACATCAGCAACCTGAACGCCGGCAGGGTAAACCGAGCCAGCTACGGGTGCAGCCCAAATACCACAGCTACGCTCCCGAAGCGCACAACACACTTTCTCTGTAACAGCGGGGACATTTTCCCGGGAAAAGTTAGCAATCAGGAAAAAATCCATGCGGCAGACCTCCTCTTAGCGGTTAATCGCTGAGCGTTTGATGGGATAAACGGACAACCTCTGCCGAAG
>USBC01000169.1 GCA_900552845.1 uncultured Oscillospiraceae bacterium
TACCCTCCCACAGGTCCCCGGGCGCGGGCGGGGGGGCGCGCGGGCTGCGCGGTAGCCGGCGGGCTGCGACCGCCGTGCGGCTGTGCTGCGCCGCTGCCCGCCGGCTGTCCCGCTTCTCGCCCCAACGGAGGTCTCTTTATGCCGTCTCTACCGCAAATCGTTCTGCACCAGCTTCCCCCGCTTGTCACCACAGAAAGCAAAATTCTCATTCTTGGCACCATGCCCAGCCCCCGCAGCCGCGCCGAGGGCTTCTATTACGCCCACCCGCAAAACCGGTTCTGGCGGGTCATCGCCGCCATCTACGGCGAGGGCAACCCCCAAACCATTGAAGAGCGCACTGCCCTGCTGTACGCCCACGGGCTGGCGCTTTGGGACGTTTTGGCGTCCTGCACCATCATCGGCGCCGCCGACAGCACCATTCGCGATCCTGTCCCCAATGATATTCCCGACCTTCTGTGCCGCTTCCCGAATATCACCCGCATTTGCACCACCGGCAGCACTGCCGCGCAGCTCTATCATCGCCTGATTGAACCGCAGACCGGTCTTGCCGCTATCACACTGCCCAGCCCCTCCGCTGCCAATGCCCGCACCTCCTTTTCGCAGCTTCTCTCCGCCTACCGCACCGCTCTGCTCCCCTAACTAAACTACGGGGGCAGAGAAAATGCTCCCTGCCCCCTACATGACCCCCGCGCCGGCTGCTGCCTGCGCCCGGGTCTGTTTTTATATTATTCGCTATCCCGCCGCGCGGTGCTTTCTGCCCTTTCGGCAAAAAAGGCTCGCCCTTTCCCGTCCTTTTTGATCGTTTCAGCAAGTTCGCAGTATCGGGCGCAGCCCCGCCGCCCTGCGGGCGGCTTCCGCGGACTTCGTCCGCGGACTCCGGCTGTGCCGGAGCGGGCTGCGCCCTGTCCCTTTCTCTCATCTTTCCCCACGCACAAAGCCCTCCGCGGGATTCCCCGCGGATGGCTTCTCTTTTTCGTCTTACTTTGCGTAATCCACGGCACGGGTCTCCCGCACCACATTCACCTTGATCTGACCGGGATAATCCATCTCCTCCTCGATCTTCTTGGCGATCTCGCGCGCCACGATCACCATCTGGTCATCGCTGATGACCTCCGGCTTGAGGATAATGCGGATCTCACGTCCCGCCTGAATGGCATAGGACTTCTCCACTCCCTCAAAGGAGGTCGCAATGGCCTCCAACTTCTCCAGACGCTTGATGTAGTTTTCGAGATTCTCACGCCGTGCGCCGGGACGGGCTGCGCTTACCGCATCTGCCGCCTGCACCAAACAGGCTACCACCGTCTTGGCTTCCACATCGCCGTGGTGCGCTTCTATGGCATGAATGACCTCGGGGCTTTCCTTGTACTTCTTCGCCAGCTCCACGCCGATCGCCACATGGCTGCCCTCTATCTCATGGGTCAGTGCCTTGCCGATATCGTGCAGCAAGCCGGCACGCCGTGCCAGTGTGGGGTCAAGCCCCAGCTCGGCAGCCATGCTGCCCGCCAGCTTAGCTACCTCTATGGAGTGCTCCAGTACGTTCTGACCATAGCTGGTGCGGTAGCGCATACGACCCAGCAGCTTCATCAGCTCGGGGTGCAAGTGGTGTACGCCGGTCTCAATAACGGCGCGTTCGCCGTCCTGCTTGATCTTGCTTTCCACCTCGCGGCGTGCCTTCTCCACCGTCTCCTCAATGCGGGTGGGGTGAATCCGCCCGTCCTGAATGAGCTTTTCAAGGGAGAGCCGCGCCACCTCACGCTTGACCGGATCGTGGCAGGAAAGGGTGATCGCCTCCGGCGTATCGTCGATGATGAGATCAACGCCGGTCAGGTTTTCCAATGTACGAATGTTGCGTCCCTCACGACCGATGATACGACCCTTCATCTCATCGTTGGGCAGCGGCACCACCGAAACGGTGACCTCTGCCACATGGTCGCTGGCACAGCGTTGAATAGCAGTGGAAAGGATCTCACGCGCCTTTTCGTCGCTTTCCTCACGTAGCTGCTGCTCAAACTGGGTGATCTTCAGTGCTTTTTCGTGGGTCAGTTCGTTCTCCAGCAGCTGCAGCATGTATTCCTTTGCCTGCTCCTTGCTGAAGCCGGAAACCTTCTCCAGCATCTCAAACTGGCTCTTCTTCAGCTGCTCGATCTCCTGCAGGCGTTCATCGGCTTCTGCCTGACGACGCTGCACCGCCTCCTCTTTTTTCTCCAGGTTATCGATCTTCTTGTCGAGGTTTTCTTCCTTCTGCTGCAGGCGGTGCTCCTGCCGCTGTACCTCACTGCGCCGTTCCTTTACTTCGCGGTCGGCTTCGTTCTTCATGCGATAGATCTCGTCTTTTGCCTCTACCAGTGCCTCTTTTTTCTTGCTCTCGGCGGTCTTAATGGCATCGCTAATCAAACGCTTGGCTTCCTCTTCGGCAGAACCAAGCTCGGCTTCAGCGACCTTCATTCTATACTTAACGCCCAGAAAAAAGGCGATGGCACCTGCAATCAGCACGAGGACTACCGCTGCGGCGATCAAAAGCCACAGCTTCATCTCAACCATTGGTCAGGTTCCTTCCTTTCTTATGAATGTATCGAAAAGTTCCCCCCGATACGGGGGAGGGGCAAATTGAACAAATAATCTGTAAACTATCTACAATCATTCCGTTATATTTTACGCCCCCACCGCCCCTTTGTCAAGAAAAAATACCATACCTTGTAAATTTAGTGTGAATATTTTGTCCGCCCCGACCGTTTTACCCTGCCTCCCTCCTGCGGGCGCGCCTCCGCTTAAGTCGTGCTGACCCTCCGCTTCGCTGCGGGCAGCCCTCCCCGCTGCAGCGCGCCCGCAGCCCCGGCCTCCATACCCCTCCCACCATCTCCCAATATTGAAAACTTTTTGTAAAGCTTTGTGCGAATTCAACACTTTCACTGCAAATTTTCCTCATTTGGTCTGTATTAGTGCAGGGGATATTTTTAAGGAGGAAAAAATATGATCGTTTGTCAAGTCACAGGCGCCGCCATCACCCCCAAGGGAACCGAGCTGCTCACCAGCGGCATGGTACAGGCGGTGCCGGTACGGTTCTGCTTCTCACCGGAGTGGGACAGTCTCGACCGCACCGCTGTATTTACCGCCGACTCGGTCAGCGTCAGCTGCTCGCCCACGCCCACGTTCTCGATGGTGAAGCTCTGGCCATCGGACAGCGTAAAGCTGCCGCTCTGATCTCCGCAGCTCCACTGGAACGGAAACTTCTGATATTTGTTGCCCATCGGTCCGGTCACCTGCTTGGTGACGGTCACGCTCGTCATGACGGGGACGTAGTGGGCGTAG
>USBC01000170.1 GCA_900552845.1 uncultured Oscillospiraceae bacterium
TAGATGGCAGCGATAGCGGCTTGACCCGCAATTCCATTGTCCTGCTTGAGCAGATTCGCACCATTGATAAAAAACGGTTGAAGGAGCGCATGGGCAGGCTGGACGATACCAGCATGGCGGAGATCGATACGGCGCTTTCCATCAGCTTCGGCTTACCGCACGGCGGCACAGAATAGTGCCGCCCGCTTTTTTTGCAAAAAAACTCCCCCGCAGGGGGAGATGAGATTTATTTTTTATCCGGCGCATAGCCCAGCACGTCGCGCGGCAGCCCGTACAGATCCCGCAGCACCGACACCCGCTCCAAGCCGGCTTCCCGCAGCAGCGCCGCCACCGCGTCGCCTTGCTCCTCTCCGATCTCGTACAGCAGCAGCCCGCCGTCCGTCAGCATTTTGGGGTAGATACCGTTAAACCCACGGAAAAAATCCAGCCCGTCTGCGCCGCCGTCCAGTGCCATGGCAGGCTCTCGCCGCACCTCTCGTTGCAGGGTGGGCAGCTCGCTGCGGGCAATGTAGGGCGGGTTGCTCAAAATGGCGTCATACCGTCCCGCAATCGTCGGGGGAGGGGATAGGGCGTCCCCCTGCACGGCGGTCACATTTTTCACGCCATGCCGTGCAATATTCTTCTGCAAGTAGCTCATCGCGTCGCCGCTCAGCTCCAGCACCGTAATTTCGGCTTGCGGCAGCGCCTTTGCCACCGCTATCGCAATACAACCGCTTCCGCCGCAAAGCTCCAGCACGCGCGGCTTTTGCCGTCCTCGCAGGCAGGCAATCGCCGTCTCCGCCAGCAGCTCCGTTTCCGGTCGGGGAATCAGCACACCGGGGCCGACGGCAAAGGTCAGCCCCATAAAGTCCCATTCCCCTAAGAGATACTGCACCGGCTCGCCGGCAGCCCGCCGCCGCAGCAGCGCAAGGTACTCTGCCCGCTCCTGCGGTGGATAGGGCTGGTCTTTTTTCAGGGGGTAGTCGGTGCGGGTCAGCCCCGTCGCCTTCTCCATCAGCAAAAAGGCGTCCGTCCCTGCGTCCTCGCAGGGGTCGGGTTTTGCCCGCCGCCGCAGCAGCCGCTCGCCCTGCCGCAGCAGGGTACGGTAGCTCCTCTTACCAGCGGTCGGCATTTTCGTCCTCCGGTATCACGGCGGTCAGCGCAGCTATGGCGCACTCAATCTGCCCGTCGTCCGGCTCGCAGGTGGTTATATGCTGCAGCCACAGCCCCGGCGCAGAAATAATTCTGGTAAAAAGCCCGTCAGAGCGCCCCGCCAGCTTGATCAGCTCATAGCTGATGCCCACCACCACGGGGATCAGCAGCAGCTTGATCAGCATACGCAGCAGGGCATTCTCCCAGCTGATAAAGGATCCCACAATAATGGAAATAAACACCACAAGGAACAAAAAGCTGGTGCCGCAGCGGGGGTGAAAGCGCCGCTGCGGGCGCACATTTTCCACAGTCAGCGGCAGCCCCGCCTCATAGCAGGCAATGGATTTATGCTCTGCCCCGTGGTATTCAAAAACCCGGTGGATCTCCGCCATACGGCTGCACAGCCACATATATCCCACCAGGATAATGACCTTGATCAGACCCTCGATAAGCGATAGCCCGATACCGGTACCGATGACCGGCTTAAAAAGCGAGGAAAGCCCCGTCGGAATCAGCACAAAGAGTACCGCCGCCAGCCCAACGCCCAGCACCACGGCAACAGTACCCAGCACCTTCATCATGTTGTCGCCCAGCTTCTGCTCCAGCCACCGGTCGAATTTGCTTGGCTCTTCGTCCTCCACGCCGGCTTTTTCGGCGCTCTTCATCAGGCAGCCATAGCCCACCACCATAGAATCCACCATATTAAAAATACCGCGGATAAACGGCGCCTTGCGCGTCCAATGGATTTTTTTATCTTTATAGGTATTCCATGTTTCTACATCAATGCTGCCGTCCGGCATGCGGGTCGCCATGCTGGAAAGAATGGGGCCCCGCATCATAATACCCTCAATGAGAGCCTGTCCGCCTATTGAAGTTTTCTTTTTGTTTTCAGCCATAAGAGTTTTCTGTATCCTTTCTTATCCCCTTGCCAGCGGCAGGGTAATGGTCACGGTGGTGCCCTCCCCCTTGCGGGAACGGAGCTTCAGGCTGCCGCCGTGCATATTGATGATCTCGTCTGCCACCGCCAGCCCGATACCGGAGCCGCGGCGGGTGGATTTTCCTTTGTAGAAGCGATCCTTTACCTTCGGCAGCTCCTCCGGCGCAATGCCGATGCCGGTATCGGTCACCGAGATTTCGGCATTGCCTCCCTCGGCGGTCAGCTTCACGGTCACCGCATCTCCCGCATCAGAGTACTTGATGGCGTTATCCAGAATGTTGATAAATACCTGCCGCAGGCGGTTGCGGTCGGCATATACGGCAATCACACCCGCAGGCTCCTCATAAAGCAGCGTCTTGTTTTCGCGGCGGGCGCGTTCGGTGTACATCAGCACCACATCGCTCAGTTCTGCGGCAAGGTCTACATTCTCGCGGCTCAGCACCATGCGGCCGCCCTGAATACGGGAGAAATCCAAAAGCTCCTCCACCATCTGCGAAAGCCGCTCCGTCTCTCCCATAATGACCTGCATGCCCTTGCGGCGGGTTTCGGGATCAAGGTCGTCGTCGCTCAATAGTGTTTCACCCCAACCGCGAATCGCCGTCAGCGGGGTACGCAGCTCATGACTCACCGAGGAAATAAAATCATTTTTCACCTGCTCGGCATTGGAAAGCTCCTCTGCCATATTATTGATGGAGGCGCACAACTGCCCGATTTCATCATCATTGTGGGGATTAAGGCGCACATCAAAGTCCCCTTGGGCGATTTGACGGGCGGTACGGCTTACCTCTCCCACCGGAGCGATGATGGAGTTCATGAAGTATGAGCTGGTATATAGAACAAATAACAGGATCGCCAGCGCCACCAGTGCGGCAAATACCGTGATCAAGGTAAGCTGACGGTCAATCGCCTGCATCGAAACAACATATCGCAGCCCCAAAAGCTCCTCGCCGGAAAAAGAAGACAGCACCGTGATCGCCATGATCTTCTGTCCGTCCCAGCGTCCGGTATAGCTGCCGGCGCCTCCGTTCTCCTGCGCCGTCAGCAGGTCAGGCATCGCGCGGTCCTGCGGCAAGAATCCGCTGGAGGTAAGAAAAACCGCTCCCTCGGTATTGATCGCCATCAGTTCGATACGGTCTTTGTATTCAAAATCCTGTACCAGCTCGTACAGCTGAGCGGTG
>USBC01000171.1 GCA_900552845.1 uncultured Oscillospiraceae bacterium
TGATGCGGTCCTCGGCGAAGAACATGTGCTCGGTACGGCACAGACCGATGCCCTCAGCGCCAAATTCAACAGCATGCTTGGCGTCGCGGGGGTTATCGGCATTGGTAAAGACCTTCAGACGGCGAACGCTGTCAGCCCAACCCATAAAGCGGCCGAAATCGCCGGAAATGGTCGCGTCGGTGGTGGGAATGGCTTCGCCATAAATGCAGCCGGTGGAGCCGTCCAAAGAAACCCAGTCGCCCTCATGGTAGGTCTTGCCGCCCAGGGTGAACTGCTTCTTATCATAGTCCACGTTGATCTCGCCGCAGCCGGAAACGCAGCAGGTGCCCATGCCGCGGGCTACTACGGCGGCGTGGCTGGTCATACCGCCGCGTACGGTCAGGATACCCTGAGCAACCACCATGCCCTCGATGTCCTCGGGAGAGGTTTCCAGACGAACGAGAATGACCTTCTTCATGGAGCCGTTTTCTACGGCGTTCTTGGCGTCCTCAGCGGTGAACACGACCTGACCGCAGGCAGCACCGGGGGAGGCGGCAAGACCCTTGCCGATGACCTCAGCCTTCTTCAGCGCCTCAGCATCAAACTGGGGGTGCAGCAGGCTGTCCAGCTGCTTGGGCTCTACGCGCAGCACAGCCTCTTTCTCGGAGATCATGCCCTCGTCCACCAGGTCAACGGCGATCTTCAAAGCGGCAGCAGCGGTGCGCTTGCCGTTACGGGTCTGCAGCATATACAGCTTGCCGTTCTCGATGGTGAACTCCATATCCTGCATGTCGCGGTAATGCTTCTCCAAACGGGAGGCAATGTCCACAAACTGCTTGTAAACCTCGGGCATCTCCTCAGCCAGCTTGCTGATGGGGGAGGGGGTACGGATACCGGCTACAACGTCCTCGCCCTGTGCATTGATGAGGTACTCGCCGAACAGCGCCTTCTCACCGGTGGCGGGGTTGCGGGTAAAGGCTACGCCGGTGCCGCTGGTGTTGCCGCTGTTGCCGAATGCCATCGACTGAACGTTAACGGCGGTGCCCCAGTCATAGGGGATCTCATTCATGCGGCGATAAACATTGGCGCGGGGGTTATCCCAGCTGCGGAATACAGCCTTGACGGCCTCGATGAGCTGAACCTTGGGATCCTGAGGGAAGTCCTCGCCCTTTTCTTTCTTGTAGAATTCCTTGAAACGGACAACCAGCTCCTTCATGTCCTCGGTGTCCAGATCAACGTCGTTCTTAACGCACTTCTTTTCTTTCAGCTCGTCAATGATCTCCTCAAAGCGCTTCTTGGAAAGCTCCATCACTACGTCGGAGAACATCTGAATGAAACGGCGATAGCTGTCGTAAGCAAAACGGGGATTATTGGTCTGCTTGGCAAGACCCTGTACGGATTCATCGTTCAGACCAAGGTTCAGAATGGTGTCCATCATGCCGGGCATGGAGGCACGGGCGCCGGAGCGAACGGAAACCAGCAGAGGGCTTTCCACATCGCCGAACTTCTTGCCGACCTTCTTTTCCAGCTTCTCCAGATAAACAAAGATATCGGACATGATATCCTCGTTGATCTGTCGACCGTCGGTGTAATACTGGGTGCAGGCCTCAGTGGTAATGGTAAAGCCGGGGGGCACGGGCATACCGGCGTTGGTCATCTCCGCCAGATTGGCACCCTTGCCGCCTAACAGCTCACGCATGTCCTTGTTGCCCTCTTCAAACATATAGAGGTACTTTTTCTTGCCGCTTTCCGCAGCGTGTTTTTTCCCAAACATTTTAGCGTGTTCCTCCTTAAATCATTGGAATTTGGTTCTTGACGGGCAGGCGGCGGGGGAATATGCCTGTCCGACAGAGCGGCGCTCTGCGCCATTGTTATTATTATAACACACATTCGTGCGAATGCCACAGTTTTTTTGATAGTTTTTCAGTCTGTTTTCATAATATATTCCTTATAAGTTCACATTTTTTCGTTTGCAGCCTTACTTTGCCGCCGCAGCCTCGGCTCCTCTGTGGATAACGCCTAATTTTTCCTGCCGCAAAGGGCGTTTTTTCTCCCACTTTAGCTGCTTCTCCCCTTGCAAAAAACCTGCAAACAGACCATAATATCAGTAGATAATGTCTTTCTGCGCCCTCCGAGCGCCGGCTGCAGACCGCAGCCGCCCTTGTAAATCGCAGTTCTGCCAACCCGCCTTGCGGTACCCGAAAAAATCTTCGCGCTGCTCGCCGGCTCGATTTTTTCGACCGCTGCGGGTGCTCCGCCGCGCTGGATCCGCCACCGGCGGCGCTTGGCTTCGCGTCCTGCCCCCACCCCAAACCCCCTCCCCCGGGGGAGGGGGCGCCCCCACCCAATACACCCAAGGAAGGAGACTCCCCATGCCAAAATCCGACCCCGCCCGCGAGGCGCTGCTCACCGCGCTGGAAGCCTCCGGCGTCCATATTCCCCTTTGGGACGGCATTCTCATTGATGAGACCGTTGTGATTGCAGCCGGAGCAACCATTTTGCCGGGCTGTATTCTCCGCGGCAATACCGTTATCGGTGCCGGCTCGGTCATCGGCCCCGGCTCCGTCCTCACCGATGCTGTCATCGGCAAAGACTGTACCGTCAAAAATACCTACATCACCGAATCCACCTTGGAAGATGATGTTTCCATCGGGCCGTTCTCGCAGGTTCGCCCCGGCTGCCACATCGCCGCCGGCTGCAAGATCGGCGATTTCGTCGAGGTCAAAAACTCCAGTATCGGCAAAAAGACCGCCATTGCCCACCTCACCTATGTCGGCGATACCGATTGCGGCAGCGGCGTCAATTTCGGCTGCGGCGTCGCCATCGCCAACTTTAACGGCAGAGAAAAATTCCGTACCACCATCGGCGATCATGCCTTCCTCGGCTGCAATACCAATCTGGTCGCCCCCGTTACCATCGGCGCAGGCGCCTACACCGCCGCCGGTGCTACCGTCACCCGAGATGTCCCCGAGGACGCCATGCTGATTGCCCGCGCCGAGCAGGTCGTCAAGCCGGGGCTTGCCCGCCGCTTCCGCCGCGAGAAAAAGTAACCCCCCAAGCCTTCCTTGTGCAACGGATAACGAAGTGGTGAAGTGGCAGCGGCAGTTTTCCGCTGCACAAACCACCTGACAGACCAGAAAGTATTTACCCACTGCCCTCATAGTTCCCCTCCTTTGAGGAGGGGAGAGGGGTGGTGGTTCGCCATTCCGCGCTCCAGCGCGGCAGGCGATAAAAATGCGTCGCAGACACCCTATAAGCACCGT
>USBC01000172.1 GCA_900552845.1 uncultured Oscillospiraceae bacterium
AGCAGCCTCGGCCTCAATGGTTTTCGTCGGCAACATCAATCAAAGCGTTGATGTGCTGCTTAAAACCTCCAGCCTGTTTGACCCGTTCCCGCCGGAAATGGGCACCGATACGGCATTTCTTGATCGGATGCACTGCTACATCCCCGGCTGGGAGATCCCGAAATTCCGTCCCGATTACTTTACCGATGACTATGGCTTTATTACCGATTATCTCGCCGAATTTGTGCGGGAGCTGCGAAAGGAGCAGTACGGTGATGCTTTGGATAAGTATTTCCGCCTTGGCAAAAATCTCAACCAGCGGGATACCATTGCTGTCCGTAAAATGGTCGGTGGTTTTATCAAGCTGCTTTATCCTGATGGAGAATATACCAAGGAGCAGCTGGAGGAGATTCTCAAGCTTTCGCTGGAGATGCGCCGCCGCGTCAAGGAACAGCTTAAAAAGCTGGGTGGCATGGAATTTTACGATGTCAACTTCTCCTATATTGATAATGAAACCTTTGAGGAGCATTATGTTTCCGTCCCGGAGCAGGGCGGGGGCAAGCTGATCCCGGAGGGCATCGGGAACCCCGGTCAGGTCTACACCATATCCCGGGGAAAATCCGGCATGATCGGCGTTTATCGTCTGGAATCCCAAATGCTTCCCGGTAGTGGAAAGCTGGAAAAGACCGGCGTCGGCTCCGATTCCAAGAGCAAGGAAGCAATCAATACTGCCTTCAATTATCTTAAAGCAAATGCCGGTCGGATCAGCGGCGCCATCAGCACCACATCAAAGGATTATATTATCAACTATCAGGATCTGCAGGGCATCGGTATGACCGAGAAGCTGGCGCTGCCAACCCTGATCGCGCTGTGCTCCATTGCCTTGGCAAAGCCGACAACAAGCAGCCTCGCCGTTCTCGGGGATATCAGCATTGCAGGAACGATGCTGAAGGTCGATGAACTTGCCAATACCTTGCAGGTTTGTTTGGATAGCGGTGCCAAAAAGGTTTTGCTGCCCATCACCTCCGCAGCAGATCTCGGCACGGTTCCGCCGGAGCTGATTGGCTGTTTTAACCTCATTTTCTACCAAAGTCCGGAGGACGCTGTATTTAAGGCGCTCGGTGCGGAATAAGTCGGTAAAGGGGGCTGTTCCCATGGCAAGACACGGAAAAAGCAGCAAGAGTAGCCGCTCTGAACCGCTTGATTCCTTTGCTCGATCTTGCGGCAGCGGCAACACTGGGTTACATTGCTGCCACACGCCGTGAAAAGCAAGGGAGAAATCGTAGCCGGAATATGCAGTTGCCGATGCTGCAATGGGGCTTGGCAAGCTAAATACAACCGATGATGTGTTGAAGTTTGGCGGAATGCTTGGTGCCATAGGCGCTTTTGATGCTGATGATGGACCGCCCTATTCTGCAAGTCATACCCGCTATGCATGGAGCCTCAATTGTGAGGACGGCTCTGATTATGGCATCGACCCTGCCGATTATGAAACTCGGACGAAGTACAGTAGTCATGTGCCGGATATCACTGCTGTAATCCGGGTAAAACAAAGACTATCTCGCCAATGATGAACCGCTAAAGGTCGGTGACTGTGCAAAATAATGACGGCAAAACGGAGGATGGTATCATCCTTTCCATCGAGCAGCGCAGTGCAGATGCCGCCGCAGATCCTTGCAAAGCAGGTAAAATTATTTCAAAGAAATAGCACGGGACGGAAAAGACGTCGAGGTCGTTCTTGTGAAGCGCAATCATTTGCATATGCACTACTGTGCAAAATAGAAAGGGGTTTTCTCATGCCCACCATTGTTGCCCTGGGCGAAATGCTCATTGACTTTGCCCCGGTGGCTGCCGACGCCGCCGGATACCCCACGCTAAAGGCCCAGCCGGGCGGCGCACCCTGCAATTTCCTTGCTGCATTGCAAAAATACGGCTGCTCCACCGCAATGATCGGGAAGGTCGGGGACGACCGCTTTGGTCGCCTGCTCATCCAAACCGCCGCCGATTGCGGCATTGAGACCCGTGGCATCATAAAAGACGCCGCTGCCTTCACCACCATGGCGTTCGTCACGCTGGATGCCGAGGGGAACCGGGAATTCAGCTTTGCCCGCAAGCCCGGCGCCGATACCTGCCTGACCGAGCACGAGGTGGATTACAGCCTGATCGATGCCTGCCGGGTGTTCCATTTCGGCACGTTAAGTCTGACCGATGAGCCCGCGCGAACTGCGACCCAAAGGGCGGTGGCATACGCCAAAGCGCAGGGCAAGCTCATCAGCTTTGACCCCAACCTGCGCAAACCGCTTTGGCCGGACGACGCCGCGGCAGCAGCGCAGATGGAGTGGGGGCTGCATCAGGCAGATATCGTCAAAATCAGCGATGAAGAAGTGGATTTCCTGTGGCACACCACTCCGGCGGCAGCGGCGCAAAAGCTGCTGCGGGAGTACGGCGTCCGCCTTGTTTACGTCACCATGGGCCCCCGGGGCTGCTATTTTGCCAACCGCAGCGGCAGCGGCACGACCGCCTGCCCCACCGGTATCCATGTGGTGGATACCACCGGAGCCGGGGATATCTTCGGCGGCAGCGCCATGAGCCAAATGTTGAAGCTCGATAAAGCCCCGGAGGCGCTGTCGGTAGAGGACATGTCCGCCATCACCCGCTTCGCCTGCTGCGCCGCCAGCCTCTCCACCCGCCACCACGGCGGCATCACCAGCATCCCGGAAGAGCAGGAAGTGCTGGAGCTAATGCGGCAGGGGTAATGCCCAAGGCTGTCTCCACCCCAAACTCCCGCAACAAAAATCGCCACCCGTTACTCCTCATTTAACCCACAAATGGGGGAGCCGGGTGGCTTTATGTTTTGTTTGTTTTCAATTAAGGGGGCTTATATTTGATGACAACCATGCTTTCGCTGTTTTGGGGGTCAAATATCGATTTTATTGTCAAATCCAAATACATCTGCTAATCGGTCTGGCGCAGAAACAATACGATAATCAAAGGAAAAACTGGATTTATTTTTATTGTAATACGGTAAGACCGCCTCGCAAATGTCCTGACAAAGCGATACAATATCGATAGAAAGTGTCTGCTTCTCCACTCCACCCACTGCATCGAGTTGAATGCAACGATCTACCGGCGTGAGTGAACAGCTTTTCGCTGATCGCCATATCAACGAAAACAGTGTGATTTTTTCCGCAGTTCCTGTAACTGTCGGGTTCGATTCGTGCAACATAGCACAACGAAGTTTATAG
>USBC01000173.1 GCA_900552845.1 uncultured Oscillospiraceae bacterium
ATGCCCATACCCGTCTTTGTTGCTCGCCAGAGCTTTACTGGGCTGCTTGATCCCAGCAGTTCGATTCAGTATATGTAATCCACCCAAATCGCTGAAATACATATCCTGAATCGAACTGCTGGCATCAAGCAGCCCAGTAAAGCTCTGCAGAGCAACAAAGACGGTAATGCTCATAACAAGAGACAGTATTGTAAGAAGCGTCCTGCCACGCCCGCGTTTCAAATTGAGTCTTGCATAGTAGGCTTCAAAATTGTAGATTTTGTGATTTCTTTTTCTGCGGCGTTTGATCTTAACAGACTGGCCAGACATAGCAACTGTCGGGGATACACGCGATGCGTACCGAGCAGCTGGAAATGCAGCCATTAGCGCAAATAAAAGTGTGACCGCAATACTTGCAAGGAGCATGGGGAATTTTACCGTACTGGCAGCGCTGATTGCTTCGTTTAATTCGGAAACACTATTTGCCATGAATATATCAGGATTGAGAGCACCCGTAGCAGCAATTAGCGTAGCCTTTGCTGCTATATTTCCATTAAATCCCCGTTCTTAACAAGGATTTTAACCCATTCACTTTATTATGGTAATAGAATGCAGCGTGTCTGTCCCACCGACGCCGCCCTCTTCCGCTGCAGCCGTGGAGACAGTAAAAATAAACCGTCCTTGCGGCAGAAACGCCGCAGAAGAACGACGACAAAGATCAAGGAGGAACGAACATGAACACGAAGAAACTAATGACATTGCTGTTGGCAGTCGTGCTGGTGCTCTCTCTGGCCGCCTGCGGCGCAAAGGGCGGCGATCACATGGACGGCATGGACAACGAGCCGAAGAACGCCGAGGAGGCAGCCGCCATGCACAAGGAACTGACAGCGCAGGAGGCTGCTATTCTGGCGGAGAACACAGCACTTTGGGAAAAGGTCTTTATGGCAGCGGACAAGGGTAAGATCATGATGGAGGACGGCAAAAACTACGGCGACTTCCTGCTGGAAACCATCAACGCCGCCAAGGATCAGTTTTCGGCAGACGAGCTGAAGCTGCTTCAGGGCGAGGCGGAGAAGATTCGCGACATCGGAAACAAGCTGGCCGCACTGGAGGAAAAGTATCCCGAGATCGTGCAAAAATCTCTGGACAGCGATATGAATATGCCGACGGACAAGGATATGGACACGATGCCCGACAGCGGCAGTAAGGACAATAAGACCGACGGCGGCAACACAGGCAACAAGACCGATAGCGGCAGTACGGGCAACAAGACCGATAGTGGCAGCACGGGCAACAAGACGGATGACAGCAGCCTGCCGAAGTTCCCCGCCTTTGAGGGCAAGGATCTGGACGGGAATACGGTAAAGAGCAGTGATCTGTTCTCCGGCAAAGCCGTCACCGTGGTGAATTTCTGGTTCACCACCTGCGGTCCCTGTGTGGGCGAGTTGGGCGATCTGGACGCGCTGAACAAGGAGCTTTCCGGCAAGGGCGGTGCGCTGATCGGCATCAATGCCTTTACGCTGGACGGCAACGAGGCGGCTATCTCTGACGCCAAGGATGTGCTGACCCAGAGCGGTGCCACCTACCAGAACGTGTACTTCGATTCCGGCAGCGAGGCGGGCAATTTCGTGGAGAGCATCTACGCCTATCCCACCACCTATGTGGTCAATCGCAGCGGCCGCATCGTGGGTGATCCCATTGTGGGGGCTATCACCAGTAAGGCACAGTCCGATGCACTGCAAGCCCAGATCGACAAGGCACTGGCTGCCGATATGGGCTGATCCAATATCTTCAAAGGGAGGCTATTATGAAGAAAAAGAACTGTAAGCTGACGGGCATTCTGCGCGTCATTGCCCTGCCCCTGGTGGGCAGTGCCGGAGGGTGGCTGTACTACCGCTATGTGGGCTGCACCACCGGCACCTGTGCCGTTACGTCCAGCCCGTGGCTCTCCACCGGCTTCGGCTGCGTCCTTGGGTCGCTGCTGTATACCGTCCTGCGGCCCGGCCGCGGCAAGAGACAGGACGGCGACGGCGCGGAGTGACCCTTGCTCCCCCTGAAAGGAGGAAACGCCATGTATCGAAGCGTATTGGCCCTTCTTTTCGCCTCGGTACTGCTGCTCAGCGGCTGCGCCGCAGAACGGCAGCGTATACCGCGGGAAAAGGACACGCAGGGAACGGACATGGCCGGACAGTCCTCGGATATGTCCGGCGAGGAGGGTATGTATATGGACACCACGGAAAATGTCATCTATCTGGCGGGCGGCTGCTTCTGGGGCATGGAGCAGCTCATGCAATCCATCCCCGGCGTCATCGACGCCCAGAGCGGCTATGCCAACGGCACCTGCGAGGCGGACGCCACCTACCAGACCGTCTGCAAGGGCGACACCGGCTTTCGGGAGACCGTTCGGGTGGAGTTTGACCCTGAGCAGGTGAGCCTGGATGCCCTGCTGCTGGCTTACTTCTACGTCATCGACCCCACGGTGCAGAACCGGCAGGGCGTGGTCATCTCCGCGCCGGAAGACTGGACGCTCACCGAGGTGACGCACCGGGTCGTCGGCAAGGTTCACAAGGCCCGCACGGAAAAGAACGACGGTGTGAATGGCGCGATGGACGTGCTCAAAAAGCTGCCGCGTCCGGTTCTGGCATTTGTCATCTGGATCATCAAGACACTGGACTTCTTTGGCAAGGTGCCCGACTTCCTGCGGCAGGATGACCCGAACTTTGCCACCGTCTTCCTCACCAATCTTGGCAGCATCAAATGCCCGAGCGTCTACCATCATCTCAACAATTACGGCTCAAGCTCCATTATGGCGGCCATCGGCACCATCCGCAAGAGTGAGAAGATCGCCGGGGACGGCAGCCGCGATGTGCGGGATGTGGTGGATATCGGTTTCACACTGGACGAACGAATTGCGGACGGCTTCTACTTTGCCCGTTCGCTCAAGATCATACAGCATCTGCTCACACACCCTGAACTGCTGGAACTGCCATTGAATCAGGAAGTAGCCTGCGGCTGATATCGCTGTCAAGCGCCTGTGGTCAGGTCATACCGTAGATGTGCTGCTTCCGGACTGTTACCCGCAGAGCGAATGGCAAGGATAACAGAAAGCGCTGTTTCCGGAAACCTGATACTGAACTCCAATTAAAATCTTAAAAAAAGATTTTAATTGCCTGAAGGGCATGGAGTTCATATGAGACTTGTTTTGTGATTTCTTTCCTTATAAATCACA
>USBC01000174.1 GCA_900552845.1 uncultured Oscillospiraceae bacterium
GGGGCGACCCACAGGCGGTAATCCCGCTCCGGCTGCATACCGGCGGCGGCAAGCGCCGCTTCGGTATTGCCGCGTGCCAATGCAGGGGTGTTGCTTTCCCGACTTAAATGCGCCAGCACAAAGTGTGCTGTACCGCGCTGTGCCAGTGCCGTAACGGTGCGGGCAGCTTCGGCATTGGAGAGATGCCCGTATTCCGAACGAATGCGTTGCTTGAGATAGTAAGGATAGCCGCAGTTCATAAGAACGCTGTCCTCGTAGTTGGATTCCAACACGGTGAGATGGCTGCCCAACAGGTGCTCCCATACCGTAGAGGTAACACTGCCTAAGTCGGTGGCAAAGCCGATGGTACGGCTGCCTGCTTCTATGCGAAAGCCGCAGGAATCGGGAGCATCGTGCCGGGTGGCAAACCACCGCACCCCCATACCGGCAATTTCCTGCTCCGTATCCAGCGGAATCAGGCGGGTTTTTGCCTCCACCAATGCAGTCAGGCGCTCCAGTGTGCCGGCGGTAGCGTATACCGGCAGGCGGAGCTGCTTTGCCAGCACCCGCAGCCCCGCCACATGATCGACATGGTCGTGGGTAATGAGGATCCCTCGCAGCCCGTCGGGGTCGATCCCGGCATCGCAAAGGGTCTGCCGGATACGGCGAGCGGAGATCCCTGCATCAATGAGCAGACCGCCCTGACCTTCACCTGCGGAAAGATAGCAGCTGTTGCCGCTGCTGCCGCTGGAGAGTGGGAAAAAGGTTACCATGCTGTCACCTCGGTGTGGGAAAATCGGTGGGGCGGCGCACCCCGCCCTGCGGCGGAGGGGCGCCCGTTTGCTGTGGGCGGCACGAGCCGGAAAAGCGGGGTGCGCCGCCCCTGTTTGCGAAGAATGGAAAAAGCCGGAGCAGAACGATCTCGGCTCCGGCTCGATATTCAAATGGATCGGCGTTAAGCCTGCTCGGAAAGGGGCAGGTCAGGCAGGGTGATATAGTGGAGATCGGCACCGATGCCGGCGAACTTTTCCACCACGTTTTCATACCCGCGTTCAATATGCAGGGTATCCTCGATCTCGGTAGTACCCTTTGCCATCAAGCCGGCAATGATGACTGCCGCGCCGCCGCGCAGGTCACATGCCTTAACCGGGGCACCCTGAAGTCCCTTAACGCCCTCGATAACGGCAACCTTGCCGTCCACGGTGATGCGGGCGCCCATACGCACCAACTGCTCGGTATAGCGGAACCGGTTATCCCACACGCCCTCGGTGATAATGCTTGTCCCCTCGGCGCAGGTGAGCATGGCAGCCATCTGGGGCTGCATATCGGTTGGAAAACCGGGGTGCGGCATGGTTTTAAGGTTGATGCGGCGCAGCGTTCCGGTGCGGACAACCCGCACCCAGTCATCACCCTCGGTGATCGTGGCGCCCGCCTCCCGCAGCTTGGCGGTAATCGGTTCAAGGTGCTTAGGGATCACATTCTTAACAAGCACATCACCACCGACCGCCGCCGCAGCAGCCATGTAGGTGCCTGCCTCGATCTGGTCGGGAATGATACTGTAATCGGTACCGTGCAGCACATCAACACCGCGAATTTTAATCACGTCGGTGCCGGCACCGCGGACATCGGCACCCATGGAATTGAGGAAGTTGGCAAGGTCGACAATGTGCGGCTCCTTTGCCACATTCTCCAAAATGGTCATGCCGCTTGCTTTGACAGCCGCCAGCATGACATTGATGGTGGCGCCTACCGAAACCTGATCGAAATAGATGTGCGCACCCTGCATTCCCTCGGTATCGGCATAGATAAGACCGTTTTCGATGCGGATCTCCGCCCCCAACAGCTCAAAGCCCTTGATGTGCTGGTCGATGGGGCGGACGCCGAAATTGCAGCCGCCGGGCATGGAAACGCACGCCTGCCCAAAGCGTCCAAGCAGCGAACCGATGAAATAATAGCTGGCGCGCATATGCTTGGAAAGCTCGTAGGGGACGGTCGCTTCGGTCAAGGTGGAGGTATCAATGATCGCCGAGGTGCGTCCTGTTTTTTCCACGGTGGCGCCCATGGCGCGCAGCATGGAAAACAGCAGCTCGGTATCGTGAATGTCGGGGACGTTTTCCAGTACACAGCGCCCGCGTGCCAGCACCGTGGCAGGAATAATGGCTACGGCGGCATTCTTTGCACCGCCGGCGGAGACCTCTCCGTAGAGCTGCTCCGCGCCGTTAACAATGAGTTTCTTCATTGAGGGGTCCTCTTGTTTTCTTTGAAGTTGACAGCGCTCTTTACGCTGTGATCCGATGATAGTATAGCACACTTGACGGCAAAATAAAAGCCGTAATAAAAGGAAATGCCGATAAATGCAAAATTTCCGTCATCTGATCTCATTTTTTCCGGAAAAAAGCAGGGAATTACCCCTGTCGTTTCATTCTCCGAAGGGAAAATGCAGTATGCTCAGCCGTTTCTGCCGTACCGGCGAATCACTCTGATTGCCAGTAGAATAATGGCGGCAGTAATGGCAAGAATGCAGGCATAACCGGAACTCATAAAAAGACTCCTTTTTCCCGCGGCTTCGCCAAGGCGCAGCCTTATCCGGCGGTTTGACGGTATCATAGCACCGGCAGAGCAGAAGAAATATCGTTGAAAAGAAAACAATGTGTTAAATTTATGTGGAGGAAGTCATTTCCATATAAAAAGACAGGGGACCATTTCCCCTGCCTTTTTGAACAGCCGATATACTGATTGAATCAGCCCTTTTTGCCGTAGTCACGGATCAGGTTAAGAGCCAGCAGAACGACAGCCGCTACGATAGCGATGACATAAGTAACACCCATGGTAAAATCCTCCTCTTTTTCTCTTTACATTCTTTCATTGGGGTCTATCGCCCCTGTGACTGTATATTAACATATTATTAACTTTTTGTCATCTGTTTTGCATGAAAAATATGACGAAATCCATGCCTTTTTATTGACATATCCGACAAAAAGCGTAAAGATCATGCAAATTCTCTTGCTTCATATAAATTTTGTATAAATTCCGTATACTTGCATGTTAATGTTCGTTTATCTCTATCGGCAGGAAAAGCTCTTTTTTGGCAAAATCCATACCCTCGTTTGACAAGGACACACACGCTTTTTCGTCGGACGCAACCTTCGCTTCAGTCGTGCTGACCCTAACGGGCAGCCCTCCC
>USBC01000175.1 GCA_900552845.1 uncultured Oscillospiraceae bacterium
GGGCGGGGTCACCCACCGCTTCGGGGGTGCCCATGCCCGCGCAACCGCGCGGCGACGGCGCTTTGCGCCGTCGGGTCTGCGACCCCGCACCGCCCCCAGCTGCCGTTGTTTCTCGTACCGGTTCCTGTCTCTTTGTGGAATTTCACTAACCGCCGGCGGCAAAAAAATTACAATTTTTTCCTCTTATAGAGGACTTTGGTTCAACTGGCACAAAATAATGGATTATTCCTGTGACATTTTTTCACTTGTTAAAAATCTATTTAATAGACAGCACCTTTAGATGGGTGGTAAAATTGTATTAAACCAACAAAAAATCAGGGGATAATCGTCAAAAATATAACATCAGCGTTAAAAATATGACAAATCCCCTTTGCCTGCGGGAGGTATTCTGATGAACAGAAGCATGAAAACGATGGACGGCAACAGTGCCGCGGCGCATGTGGCATACGCCTACACCGATGTCGCGGCGATCTATCCCATTACCCCCTCCAGCGTCATGGCGGAGCTGACCGATGAGTGGGCAGCCGCCGGACGGAATAACCTGTTCGGGGAGCCGGTACGGGTGATTGAAATGCAGAGTGAGGGCGGCGTTGCGGGTACGGTACACGGCTCGCTGGCGGCAGGCGCCCTTACCACCACCTTTACCGCCTCGCAGGGGCTTCTTCTCATGATCCCCAATATGTACAAGATGGCGGGCGAGCTGCTGCCCTGTGTTATTCACTGCTCGGCACGCGCCCTTGCCACCCACGCTCTTTCCATTTTCGGCGACCACAGCGATGTGTACGCCTGCCGGCAGACCGGCTTTGCCATGCTGTGTACCGGCAGTGTGCAGGAGGTCATGGACCTTGCGCCCATTGCCCACCTTGCCGCTATCAAGCGCCGGATCCCCTTTCTGCACTTCTTCGATGGCTTCCGCACCTCCCATGAGATTCAGAAGATCGAGGTTTGGAGCGATGAACAGCTGGAGTCGCTGATGGACCGTGCCGCAGTGGATACCTTCCGTTACCGCGGGCTTTCCCCCAACCGCCCCGTACTGCGCGGCAGCGCCCAGAATCCCGATATCTTCTTCCAGGAGCGGGAGGTCGCCAACCAGTTCTACGATACCCTCCCTCGCGTGGTGGAGGAGTATATGAACAAGATCAATGCCATGATCGGCAGCAACTACCACCTTTTTGATTACTACGGCGATCCCGACGCCGAGGAGGTCATTGTGGCAATGGGTTCGGTCTGCGAGACCATCGAGGAGGTCATTGATTATAAGCGTGCCCGCGGCGAAAAGGCGGGTCTTATCAAGGTGCGCCTGTACCGTCCCTTCTCCCGCGAGCATCTGCTGCGTGCCCTGCCCGATACCGTCAAATCCATCACCGTGCTGGATCGCACCAAGGAGCCCGGCTCCATCGGTGAGCCGCTGTACCTTGATGTGGTGGCGGCGCTGCGCGGCAGCCGGTTCGAGCATACCCCCGTTTATACCGGACGCTACGGTTTGGGCAGTAAAGACGTTACCCCCAGCCAGATCTTTGCGGTGTACCGCAACGGAAAAACCGGTGAAAAGCCCCGCTTTACCGTCGGCATCACCGATGATGTTACCTATCTTTCGCTGCTGGAGACCGAAGCTCCCAACACCACGCCGGAGGCGACCGTCTGCTGCAAGTTCTGGGGTCTCGGTTCCGACGGCACTGTCGGCGCCAACAAAAATTCCATCAAGATCATCGGTGACCACACCGATCTTTACGCACAGGGCTACTTCTCCTATGATTCCAAAAAGAGCGGCGGCTTGACCGTCAGCCACCTGCGCTTCGGCAAGGAGCCGATCAAATCCACCTACCTTGTCACCAAGGCGGATTTTGTGGCGTGCCACAATCCCGCCTACCTCGGCAAATACGATATGGTGCATGACATCAAGCCGGGCGGTATCTTCCTGCTCAACTGCGGCTGGAGCATGGAGGAGCTGGAGCGCCGCTTCACCGGCGACGGCAAGGCATACCTTGCCAAGAATAATATCCACCTTTACACCATCGATGCTGGCGCCATCGGCAAGGAGCTGGGACTGGGCGGCCGTGTCAATACCGTCCTGCAGGCGGCGTTCTTCCGCCTTACCGGCATTATCCCCGCCGAGGAAGCGCTGCAGCTGATGAAGGACGCCGCCACCCGTGCCTACGGCGCCAAGGGCGATGACATCGTCGCCATGAACCACGCCGCCATCGAGCGCGGCTTTACCGACGCCAAGGAAATACCGATCCCTGCGCACTGGGCTTCCCAGCGCGGCGATTTTGTCAGCTTCTACGCCACCGGACGCGACCCCGAGGTTGTCGAGTATGTCAACCGGATCCAGATCCCAGCCGACCTGCAAAAGGGCGACGATCTGCCCGTTTCCACCTTCCTCGGGCGGGAGGACGGTCACCTGCCGCTGGGCACCAGCCAGTACGAAAAGCGCGGCATTGCACGGGAGGTCCCCACCTGGCTTTCCGAAAATTGCATTCAGTGCAATCTTTGCTCGCTGGTCTGTCCCCATGCCGTTATCCGTCCCGTCGCCATGACGGCAGAGGAGGCGGAAAATGCCCCTGCCGGTATGTCCTCTCTGCCCATGACCGGTCTTGCCGACCATCGCTTCGCCATCACCGTCAGCGTGATGGACTGCACCGGCTGCAACCTGTGCGTCGGCATCTGCCCCGGCAAAAAGGGCCAAAAGGCGCTTGCCATGGCACGTCTGGAGGGTGAAAAGCCCCGTCAGGTCTACTTTGATTACGGTCGGGAGCTGCGTCCCAAGCCTGCTGTTCTGGGTAAATTCAGCGCCGATACCGTCAAGGGCAGCCAGTTCCGCCAGCCGCTTCTGGAATTCTCCGGCGCCTGCGCCGGCTGCGGCGAAACCCCCTATGCCAAGCTCCTCACCCAGCTGTTCGGGCCCCGTATGTATATCGCCAATGCCACCGGCTGCTCCTCCATCTGGGGCGGCTCCGCACCCGGGATCCCCTATACCAAGAATGAAAAGGGGCAGGGACCCGCATGGGCAAATTCCCTCTTTGAGGACAATGCCGAATACGGCTACGGTATGTATCTGGCGCAGGATACCATGCGGAAGCGTTTGATAAGAGAGGCGGAAGCACTGGTCGGCAGCATCGAAGCCCC
>USBC01000176.1 GCA_900552845.1 uncultured Oscillospiraceae bacterium
GCTGGGAGCCATCACCACCCCGTTCTGTCATGTCAGTTGGGACGTTGACAGCCTTGACGCTTCCTACATGCCTGCCACCGGTCTGCCCATTCCGGACGGCCCCGACCCCGATGCCGTCACCGAGGTGCTGAAGGCGCTTGCCACCACCGGCAAAATGGTGGCGTTGGACTGTGTGGAATATAACCCCTCCCGTGATCCGGACGGCAGCTGCTGCCGTACCATTCTTGATATTCTGGAGCCTGTGCTGCTGGCGCTGGCGACTGCGCCGTAAGGAGGCTGCCCCATGGAACATACCCTTACCCTTTCCCGTGCGCAGGCGGCTCTGCGGCGGCACGATCTGTTGATCGACGCCCTCTGCTGCCCCGAGGAGCTGACCTTTCCCGTCCTCACCTACGATAGCCGCGCCGTTTGCTCCGGCGCGCTGTTTATCTGCAAGGGCTTGAATTTTAAGCCCGAATACCTGCAAAAGGCACTGGCATCAGGCGCCGCCTGCTATGTGGCGGAGCAGCCCTATGCCGATCATGTGCCTGCTCTTATCGTCCGTGATGCACGCAAGGCGCTTTCGATCCTTGCAGCGGAATATTACAATCACCCTGCCGAGCGGCTCACCCTTATCGGGCTGACCGGTACCAAGGGCAAGACCACCACCACCTATTTTATCAAAAGCATACTGGATACCGCCCTCGGTTCCCGCACCGCTGTGCTTTCCACCGTGGAAATGTACACCGGCGGCGAAGCCGAGGAAGCGCACCTCACCACACCGGAAAGTCTGGAGTTACAGCAGTGCTTCGATGATACCCTTTCCCACGGCATTACCCACCTCACTATGGAGGTGTCCTCGCAGGCATACAAGCAGCAGCGGGTCTACGGCGTTCCGTTTACCGCGGGACTGTTCCTCAACCTTTCGGAGGATCATATCGGGCCGCTGGAGCATGAGGATTTTGAGGATTATTTTAACTGCAAGCTGCAGCTGATGAAAAACTGCAGTCTTGCCGTCATCTGCCGCGGTACCGACCGCTTTGAGGAGATCTACGCCGCTGCCAAGGCGCATGCCGAGCGGGTGCTGGTCTGCGGCAGCGATCCCTCCTGCGACCTGTGGGTGGAGAATATCCGCAAGGAATCGGTCGGCTTTGCCTTTACCGTCTGTGATAAAAAAAGCCGCCGGGACTTCCGGATCACCATGGAAGGGCGCTTTAATGTTGAAAATGCGCTTGCCGCTATCACCGTCACCCGTGCGCTTGGCTTTTCCGATGACGCCATCGCCGCCGGCATTGCCGGTGTTTCGGTGCCCGGCCGTATGAATGTGCTGAAAAAGGACGGGCGCACCGTCATTGTGGATTACGCCCACAATTTTCTCAGCTTTACAGCTCTGTTCCGCTCCCTGCGGCAGGATTATCCCGGCGCCCCCATCAAGGTGCTGTGCGGCTGTCCCGGGCATAAAAACCAGAAGCGCCGCGTGGATATCGGACACCTGTGCGGCGAATATGCCGATTTTGTCTATCTCACCGCCGAGGACCCCGGATTTGAGGATCCTGCGGAGATCTGCCGTGAGATGGCAGGCTATATTGAAGAATACCATCGCCGTTACATTATCCTGCCCGACCGTGCCGCCGCTGTAGAACGCTCCATTGCGGAGCTTCAGGACGGAGAGATCCTCATTCTTGCCGGTAAGGGCGAGGAGGACTACCAAAAGGTGCAGGGTCGCTACGATTTTTACGAATCGGATCTTGCCATTGCCCGCCGCTGCCTGGGTCTGTAAGCCGGTCTTTCTTTGGGTATTCGGGCGGCAGGACTGCGCTTGCCGTCGTGCCACCGCCCCATGATGGGCGGACAGCCCTCCCCCCGCTTCGTCCCGCCGCCCTTTTTATCCCTGCCCCACCACTACTTTGCAAAAGGAGAACCTGCCATGCCTATCTTACAGCAAAATGATCCCGCCGCCGTCGCCCGCTATACTGCCTTTGTCAGCGGCAGCCCGTGGGGCAACCTGATGCAGGACCGCGGCTGGGCATATGTCAAAAAAGGTTGGGTCGGTGAGCAGGTCTATCTGGAGCAGGAGGGGAAAATCACTGCTGCACTCAGCATTATTTTTGCTCCTGCGGTCGCAGGGCGCACCCTTGCCTACGCTCCCCGCGGGCCCGTCTGTGACCCCTACGATACCAAAACCATCGCCGCCCTGCTGCGGGAAGCCGCCCCTGCCCTCAAAAAGCACCGCTCTTTTCTGCTGCGCTTCGACCCTGAAACCCCCTATACCGATGAACTGATCGCCCGTTATGAAAAGCTGGGGCTGCGCTGCCGCGCCCGCAACTGCGGTCTGCATGATCAGATCCAGCCCCGCTTCAATATGTTTCTGCCGCTGGAGGGCAAGACTTTGGACGAACTGATGCCCTCCTTTGGCGAAAAAACCCGCTACAATATCCGTCTTTCCGCCCGTAAGGGCGTCACAACCCGTTGGGCAGGCGCCGAAGCGCTGGAAACCTTTTTCCGAATCTACCTGGAAACCTGCAAGCGGGACGGCATCGGACACCGCCCGCTGGATTACTTCCAGCGCATGATAGAAGCCTACGGTGAGGAGCGCTGCCGTATCTGCCTTGCCGAATACGAGGGCGAACCGCTTGCCGCCGCCATCGCGCTGCACTACGGGCGCAAGGTGTTTTACATCTACGGCGCCAGCAGCAACGAAAAGCGCAACCTGATGCCTGCCTACGCCATGCAGGCGGAGATGATCCGCTGGGCGTGCTCCCTCGGCGTCGATTTCTACGATTTCGGCGGGGTCTACTCCCTCAGCAAAGAAAACGGTCTTTATCGCTTTAAGGAAGGCTTTTGCCACTCGGTCGGTGTCACCGAGCTTGCCGGCGAATTCGACCGGGTTCTTTCCCCGTTCTGGTACTGGGCGTTCCTGCACGGTAAGCCTCTGCTGCAAAAGCTGCGCACCCGCCGCAAAAAATAAAATTTACCCTGTCCAAGGTTCACCGGCACGGTCCGGCGGGCGCTCCGGCTTCGCCGGAGCCGGCGGGGTGCGACCCCCCTGGGGGCGGGGCGCGCCCCCGGCCCCCCGGGGGGGCCGGGGGCCCCCCCCCCGGGGGGGGGGTTTTGCCGGCAGAGCCCCCCAACAGTGG
>USBC01000177.1 GCA_900552845.1 uncultured Oscillospiraceae bacterium
GCGGATTTTCCGTTGTTTCCGTCCAGCCCTGCCCGCTCCAATCCTATTCTGGGTCAAAACTGGGTCAGAGGCTGTAATATCCGGAGGGACTGGCGAACTGCAACCTTGCGCCACAGTCCACACTATCTATCCTCATACCACAAATGGCGTAAAGGCCAGCGTTTCGTGGGTGTATTTGTCCATCACGGCAGTTGCTTCGGCCTCGGTGACAGAGTGAAAGTCACCACTGCTGACATACTGATCCGTTGTGACGGAGTAGCGCCATGGTGAGCCGCCGGAACCGCCATCCAGATACAGCAACGTTTCCAGATGCTGTAACTCTCCGCTGGTATAGCGGTAGTAAGAGTAGCTGCTTTCAAATGCACTGCTGCTGCCTTCGTTGGCCAGACTACCATCGGTGCAGAGATACCAGCGGCTGCGGTTCCAGCCGTCCACCATGCGGACAGCCTTTGCGCCGTCGAGCCGGTAAATATTGAAGATCACGCTGTGGCCGTCGCCCCAGTCCGCGCCGAGCAGCAGCTCAGGGATCCCATCACCGTCAAGATCACGCAGCAGCCAGCCGGGTGTCTGGTAGTAGTCGTTCACGGACAGGAGATCGTGGCTGAAGTCGGTCTGCGCCTCGCTTGCACCGGAGCGCCGCAGGTCGCTGATCTCGGCGAGCAGCGCGTCGTAGGCAACGTAGCCGGTCATGCTCGCCGCATCGCCGCGCGCAGGGGGCGAAAACACGGAGGAGGCAGGGCACACTTCATTTATGTGGATTCCGTTGTCCTTCAAAAATCGCGTGAGTACGCCTTGTGAGTCGCTTTGCAGTGCCTTGTATTGGCGATAGCTGACAGGATCGTTTTCCAGCCAGCGGACATCCGAGGGTAGTGTCAGCAGATAAACATACTCATCGTCCGACCCGATCACATAGTCCGCGATACCGAGAATTTCTGAAAACACGGCGTCTGCGCCATAGGTCCTCTCAAAGCGGTCTGTCCGCATGGCGCACAGGTTCCAAACATATCCCTGTTCATCCTGCGGGGCCGATTCATAGGCTCGCTTTTCGTAGAGGCGGAAGAGCGGAATGTAATCCTCCGCGTTGGGATCGCCGTCGGGCGGCATGATTCCCTTTCCTCCCACGGCAAGCACCGCAAGCTCGTCCCACTTCACCGGAACGGTGAGCCGTCGTCCCAGCTTGGGGTCGGTGAGGGTTTTCATTTCCTCCTCTGCCGGCTCGCTTGCGCCAATACATCCAAACAGATAGTCTCTCAACTCCGTACTTCCGGAACGCAGCTCATAGAGCCGCGCTGTCTTGCCGTCAGTAATGGGGTTGACCAGCATTTCACGCTCAGAGAGCATGATCTCGCAGCGTTCGCCCGCGGCGCTGATAAAATAGAGCCTTGCATAGCAGTCCTCCATTGCTGACGCAGCACCAAGGCGTTTGTATTGCAGGGCATCCAGCAGAGCGTAGACGGCGTCCGTTTCCTCCGCCGTCAACTGGACGTTGGATGGCTGCGCGCCGCTTGCGCCCGTTACATCGGCATAAGTGACCTGTTCCCGATGGAAACCGACCAGTCCGGCAGCGTCGGTATCCGTAGGCGGATTCGTCAGAAAGCACACCGCCACAACGACGCACACGGCGACCGACGCCGCGACCACCCAGAACGCGGGCTTTTTGTAGTGCAGCGCGTTCTTCACACGCTCCTTGACGCCAACTTCACCGAACGCCAGCGGGCAGGTGATGACCGCCTTGCGCGGCATACTGCACGCAAGCAGCACCGTGGAATAGGTCTTGACGGCGCTCTCGTCCATCGTGCGGATCACCCGCTCATCGCAGGCCAGCTCAATGTCGCGGCAGAGCAGCGTATAGGCGAGCCACAGCGCGGGGTTGAACCAGTAGACCGCCAGCAGCGCGAAGCCCAGCGGCTTCCACCAGTGGTCACGCCGCGCAAGATGCGCCCTCTCATGCGAGAGTACATTCTGCCGCTGCACCTCGTCCAGACCGGAGGGCAGATAGATGCGTGGTTTTACAACGCCGAGGATGAACGGCGAGGAAATGGCATCGCAAAGGTAGATATTTTCCCGCACACAGAGCGATACACTCACGCGCCGGCGCAGCCGAAGATAACTCACGAGCGCATAGAGCAGCATGGCTCCAAGACCGATGAGCCACACCCAGCCCGCAAGATAGGTCCACACATAAAGCGGGTTGACGCTCATCGTCGGCGCGGCAGCAAAATGCTCGCTGAGCGAGGGATTCACTGCGTTGTCGATGATGTTCACGCCGCTCGTGATGGTCGGCGCGGGGTCAAACTGCACGACCGCGGGGCTGACCGTTTCGGCACTGGGAATCAGGCTCAACGCGCTCTCTATGGAGAATGGCAGCATAAGCCGCAGCGCGACGATGCCCCAAAGCAGAACATTCATCCACTTGGGCGAACGCTTTGATACCAGGCGCAGTGCCAGCACGGCCAGCACCAACCAGCTTGCGGAAATGCTCAGATTCAAGAGCTTCAAAAAGACGGCAGCCATAGGCTCACTCCTTTCCGCAGCGGTCGATCATGCGCTGAATTTCCGCAATGTCCTTCTCCGAAAGAGACTTCCGCGTGGTAAAGGCGGCAAGAAATGCGGGAAGGGAACCGTCGAAGGTATCCTCCACAAATTTCTCGCTCTGTACGGCGTTATAGTCCTCCTGCGAGAGAAGGGAAGTGACCGTGCCGTTTTCGTTCTGAAAGATACCGTGTTCGCAGAGTTTTTTCAAAACTGTGTAGGTCGTGGATTTTTTCCATTGCAGCTCCTGTTCGCACAGTTTCACCAGTTCACCGGAGGTCAGCGGCTCGTGCTGCCAGATGAGTTCTGCAAAACGCGTCTCAACAACGCCCAGTTTGTAACCGTCCATGTGGGCCTCCTTCTTTGCCGGTCTACTTATGATAGACTTCTGATGCTTGAAGTCTATCATAAGTAGACTGTACCTGTCAAGCACATTTTGCAGCGCTGGAATCAATGATGGCCACCCGACCTCAGAAAACGGCAAGTTAGCCGCTTTGACAAGCGGCCGTCCGGCGTTTCGAGAATATGCAAAACGCTCCG
>USBC01000178.1 GCA_900552845.1 uncultured Oscillospiraceae bacterium
AGCAGGTCTATCGCCTTATCAGGCAGAAAACGGGTGGGAAAATACCGCACCGAAAGCCGAACCGCCGCCTCCAGCGCCTCATCGGTGATGAGCATTTCGTGGTGCTGCTCATATCGAGAACGCAGTCCCTGCATGATTGCCAGCGCCTGCTCCTCGGTCGGTTCCTCTACCAGCACGCTTTGAAAGCGTCGTGCCAGTGCGCCGTCCTTTTCAATGGTCTTGCGGTATTCCGCAATGGTGGTGGCGCCAATGACCTGCAGTTCTCCGCGCGCCAGCTTCGGCTTCATCATATTAGCGGCGTCCACAGCGCCCTCCGCCGCACCGATCCCCATAATGGTATGGATCTCATCAACAAACAAAATGACATCTCCCGCTGCCGCTACCTCCTCAATGACAGAACGGATCCGTTCTTCAAAGTCGCCGCGGTACTTGGTTCCAGCTACCATTGCCGGAAGATCCAGCGTCATAACCCGTTTTTCCGCCAGTGTCATCGGGACTCGCCCCTCCGCAATGCGCCGCGCAAGCCCTTCTACCACCGCTGTTTTACCAACGCCTGCCTCACCGATCAAGCAGGGATTATTTTTGGAACGACGGGAAAGAATCTGCAGAAGCCGCTCGGTCTCCCGCTCTCGCCCGATAACCGGGTCGAGTCGCCCCTGCCGTGCCTGCTCGGTCAAATCCCGTCCAAAGCGATCCAGCATCACACTGCGGGTCTGACGCCCCGTCTTTCCTACCACCTTGGGCGGCTGGCGGTCGCCGTTCTGTTCGCACTGTTCCAGGCGTATTGTCTCCCGCAGGGCAAGGACCAGGTTCTCTACATCAATCGAGAGCTTTGCCATCAGCCGGTGTGCTCCGGAGTTTTCCTGTAAACACAGTGCAAGCAGCAGGTGCTCCGTTCCTGCCTGCAGAAATCCACCGCTCTGTGCCTCCCGCTGCGCCTGCTGCAGCGCCGCGCGGTAATGGTCTGTGGTTTCTTCCGCCTCCAGCAGTGTGGGGTGTCCGCGCCCCACCATCTGCAGCAGGGCGCGCTCCGCTTTGCCTGCCGTCACCCGCCGCTGGGCAAGCAGCGTAAAGGCAGCGCCTGCGCCCTCCCGCATCAGCGCCAGAAAAAGATGCTCGCTGCCGATATAGGTATGTCCCGCCTGCTGCGCCGCCTGCTGCGCACCGCCCAGTACTGCCGCCGCCCGCGGGGTAAAGCCGTTGGATTGATTCATTGGATCTTCCCTCCTTTTTCTCTCCTTAATATGGACGGCATAAGGCGGATTAAACGCTGCACCAAAATCTGCTCATGGCATAAGATAGGGTGATCCCAATGAAAAGGAGGCTTTCCATTATGTTTGGTAACTGCTGCAATAGCGGCTGTCCTGCCGACAGCAATCGCGGTCTTTTCGGTATCTGCCTGAATGATGCCACCCTCATCATCGTTCTTCTCGCCATTTGGCTGCTGACAAGCGGCGGACTGGGCGGGTGCGGCTGCGGCTGCAATACATGCGGCTGCGGACGTAGTGGCTGCGGCGACTGCGGCTGTGGCTGCAATTAACACATCTCAACTCATTCTCTGATAGGAGGGCGTATTATGGGCTGCAATTCTTGCGGGTGCAACAATGGCTGCGGCTACGGCAACAACTGGTGGTGCATCATCATTCTCATTCTGGTTTGGCTGTGGCTGACCGGCGGCAACGCCACCAATATCTCCGCCTACCGCAGCTGCGGCTGCGGCTGCGACGGCGGTTCTTCCACCGGCTGCGGCGGCTGTGGCTGCGGCTGCAACTAACCGTTGACCCCACGCAAAGCGCACAAAAAGGGAGCCGTCCGGCTCCCTTTTTGATGCTGATTTATTCTTGAGGCGGCACACCCTTTTCGATCAGATCGGCAATTGCCGACGTCACGCCGTGCGGCAGGGTGCGCTGCGCCGCTGTCATGTGAGTACGCAGCGCATCATTACCCAGCAGATGCCGCACCGCCTTGATTGCTTCCCGTACATTTTCGCTCCCCAATGCCATACCGTATCGAGTGAAAAATTCCAAATTGCGGCTTTCGCAACCCGGAACGCTCAGCATCAGTACAGTGGGCACCTCTTTCTGCGCCAGCTCGGTACAGGAAAGTCCGCCGGGCTTGCCTATCGCGACATCGGCTGCCGAATAGTAAAGATCCATGCGATCGGTGAAGCCCACCGGATACAAGCGGTCGCTGTAACGGGCAATGCGCCGCAGATCCTTCAGATCTCCTTTGTTTTTACCACAAATAACTACTACAAAAGCGTCTCGCGGCAGACGGCGCAGCAGCTTCATTGCCATCTGGATCATCGGGCCACAGCCGATGGAGCCGCTCATGATAAGCACCATTTTTCCGCTTTGCGGCAAATGCAGCTGCTGACGGGCAAGAGTCGTCTCCACATGGGTCGCCATTACCGGCGCTGTGGGGATCCCCAGCGGCAGCACCCGCTCCTCTGGGATTCCCCGACAAGTAAATTCCGGTATCAGCCGTTTATCCGGAATCACCCAGTAGTCCGGTGTGATCTCATCGACGCACGGGCTGCAGGTGTAGTCGGTGGCAATAAAATAAAACGGCTTTTTATAATCATATTTCCGGCGCAGCCCGGTCAGCATCTCTGCCGGAAACACATGCGGCGTTACAATGGCATCAAAGCCATTCTGCTGCAGGTAACGGTACAGCCGCGGTACGCAGACGGCGTTCATCTTGTACTCGAAAGAGGTCTCGTCCTCCCCCAGCACCCGCTCCTCTTTTTTACGGTAACCCATACCATATATTTTAGGAAAATAGCGGTAGGCAATGGTGTGCAGATGACTGACCGCCTCCGAAAAATGTTTGGGGCCAAAGGAGAGCGCATCTGCCACGGTACAGGTGTGTCCGCGGGCTTCCAGCTCCCGCCGCAGTGCGGCAGCAGCAGCATTGTGTCCGCCGCCGGTATTACAGGTCAAAATCAATACCTTCATGCCGTTTCCGTCCCCTTTCTCTGGCAGCGCCGCAGCAGGGTACACAGACGAGGGCGGTTGTACCGCTGAATGATGATGCAGGGAATAT
>USBC01000179.1 GCA_900552845.1 uncultured Oscillospiraceae bacterium
CGGGGGGCCCGGCCCCCCCCGGGGGGGGCCCGGCGCCCCCCCCGGGGGGGGGGGGTGGCGCGGGGGCGTGGGGGGGGGGGGGGCGCCGCCGCCTGTTCTCCTTCGCAGGGGATCCATCGGCAAATGCTCCCCGCCCTTACGCAAAAGCCTCTGTCGTTTCCTGCCGATTTACATGAATTTTTCTCCTTTTTTTTTTGGCGGAAAAGCGTGCTTTTTTCCCTTTTTTCTCCCGAATGCCGGCTTTCCGGCGTGGTTTTTCCTCACGCGCGGCGCACGCATAATACGCGGTGCGTATGCGGGCGCGCGCACCTGCGCGATACGCAGAATCTGCCCTGTTCTCCTGCCGCCTGGCGCGTAGAATTTTTTTAGGTTTGACTCCTTCGAATTTACACCCCGTTCATTGACAGGCTGTGGGAAATGGACTACAATGGAAAGTGGTAATTTGGGTTGTTGTACCCACCCTGCAGGAAAGGAGGAGTCCCCATAAAAAAGCTATTATCAGCGCTTATTTTGGGCGCCGGTATGCTGCTGGGTCTTACCGGCTGCGACCTTTACCAGCCCGATGTTGATTCCATGCTGGCTCCTCCCGTCCTTTCCGAGCTGCAAACCGAGGTAAACGAGGCGCTGCAGGACGTTGTAGGGCAGGATTTCAGACTGTGCTATCCTACCGGCGGCAGCTACCGTTCCCCCTATATTTTTGCCGACCTGGACGGTGATGAGAACAAGGAGGCGGTGGTCTTTTACACCGTGGAGGACGAGCCACTGATCTACCTGCAGATTCTGGATAAAACCGAGGGTCGCTGGCGTGCCGGCAATGCCCTGCCCGGCACCGATGGAAAGGTCCTCTATGTCGATTTTCGCCACCTTTCCGATGACGGTGTCACCGACCTTTTGGTGGGTTGGCGCTCGGCAGATGCCGAAAGTGATACCCTGTACCTCTATCGCTTCCGGAATGGAACCCTTTCTGAGGAGTTCCATGTAAGCTGCGACGGTATGGCGATTGCTGATTTTAACGGTGACGGCGCCGAGGAGCTGATTGCCGCGACGCTGGACGGCGGTGTGACTCTGCAGCTTATCGGATGGGGCAGCAGCGGTATTTCGGTGCTGGATTCCGCCTACAGCTCGCTGCGGATGCAAAGTCTGCTGGGGAGCGTAGCCGGCATGATTGCCCCGCAGCAGCCCGGTGCGGCTTTTTACGGCAGGGTCAACGCCGATATGACCGCTTCGCTTCTGGTTGGCGTTGACGGGAACACCCTGCTGCTGCCGCAGGAGTCGGAAGCTACCGGTTACAGCGGCAGTTACTGTTACTCCGGCGCCGTTCCTGCCGATATCAACAGGGACGGCGTGGTGGAGCTCCCGTGGAGCGCCGTTGCCGCAGTGACCGCCGACAGTGCCCGGGAGGAGACCCGGTATTTCACCGAATACCGCACCCTGCTGGACAGTGGGTACCAAACGGTTGCCGTCTGTTACCAGAATACCGCCGACGGCTGGCAGTTTATTCTGCCAGATGTGCTGCGAGACGCCTATTCGATGGGATTGCTGTCCCTGCGCTGGCGTGCCGAGACCCGAGAAATTGCCTTTATCCGTACCCTCATCATGGTGGGGGATCATCACGATGAGCTGCTGCGGCTGCGGGTCGTTTCCGCTGCCGATGGCGATGCGCCGGAGGGCTATACTCTGCTGGCAAGCCGTGGTCAGTTTTCCTACTATGCCGCTCTTCCCTCCGGCAGCCCGCTAACCATCGCAGAGGTGGCGGAGAGCTTTTCACTGTTGGGGTGAGCCGCATTTCCCCGCCAAGCCTGCTGCCCCGCCGGGACAGCCAAGAAAACAGCAAGCAGTGCCCCCAACGGGGCTGACAATATTAAGAACAGGAGGAACCCCCTATGGCAGCACCCCGCAAAATTCTTATTTGTGAGGACGAGGACGCGATCCGTGAATTTGAGGTCATCAATTTGCAGCGCAGCGGCTACGAAGTGGTAGACGTAAGCTGCGGTGAGGACGCGATCCGTGTTTTTGATGAGCAGGGCGACAGCTTTTCGGTCGCCATACTGGATATTATGATGCCCGGCATTGACGGCTTTACCGTCTGCAAGCACATTCGGGAGACCAATAACACCCTCGGCATCATCATGCTTTCCGCAAAAAGCCAAGAAATGGACAAGGTGAACGGACTGATGCTGGGCGCCGACGACTATATCACTAAGCCCTTCAGCCCCAGCGAGCTGGTGGCAAGGGTGGACGCCGTGTACCGCCGCGTCAGCATGAGCAGCGCCAAGCAGGAGCCGGAAAGCGAGCTGCGCTCCGGTCCGTTCCTGCTTAATATCCGCAGCCGCAGTCTGACCCGCGATGGGCAGAAGATTGATTTGACGCAGGTGGAATTCCAGTTGATGGAGCACTTTATGCGTAACCCCAATGTGGCGTTGGACCGCAGCAGCCTGCTGACCACCGTATGGGGCGAGGGCTATTTCGGCGATGACAAGATCGTTGATGTGAATGTGCGGCGGCTGCGTATGAAGATCGAGCCGGAGCCGAGTAATCCAAAATATCTGACCACCGTTTGGGGCTTCGGCTATAAATGGGTGGAATGAGCGGAGACTGAAGCGCATTTTCGCACGCTTTTTGCGTGCTTTTGGCGGGGATTTCCCCGTAGGAGGCGGGCGCACCGCAGCGGGGAGGGCTGCCCGTAAGGGTCAGCACGACAAAAGCGGAGGGGCGCCCGCCGGAGTGCCGGGCAGGAGCAGAAAAGAAGGAAGGGGGGATTACCGATGGCACCGCGCAGCAGCATTACCAAACGGTGGCTTTTTAACAGCTTCGGCATTATTGTCGTCATTATGGTGCTGATGGTCATCGGTGTTTCCGCCGCCATGCACTCCTTCTACTACAACAGCGCCTCCCAGTACATTCGCACCAGAGCCGCTGCGGTAAATGCGCGTCTGGAAAAT
>USBC01000180.1 GCA_900552845.1 uncultured Oscillospiraceae bacterium
ATATGCGCAAAAAAAAGTGGGGGGCCCCCCCCCCCCACTGGGGGGGCCCCCGCCGGGCAACCCGGCCTCCGGGGGGGTGGGGGGGCGGCCGCCCGCGGGCGGGGGCGGCGCGGTGGCGCCGGGGGGGCGCCGCCCATCGGCTGCGGCAACCCCGAAAACAGAAAGGAAAACAACGAATTATGGTTCTGAAGCAGTTTACCGAGTGCAGCGGTCCCCGTGCCGTTATGCACACCAACATGGGCGATATCACCATTCAGCTTTATCCCGAGGTTGCCCCCAAAACGGTGGAGAACTTTGTGACGCTGGCAAAAAAGGGCTACTACAACGGACTGATTTTTCACCGCATCATCAAGGATTTTATGATTCAAGGCGGCGACCCCACCGGCACCGGCGGCGGCGGTGAAAGCATTTACGGCGCCAAGTTTGAGGACGAGTGCAGCCGTGAGCTGCACAACTTCCGCGGCGCACTGAGCATGGCGAATGCCGGTCCCAATACCAATGGCAGTCAGTTCTTTATTGTGCAGAACAGTCAGGCGCCCACCAAGGATATCGAAGCACTGGCGGTGCAGGTTGCCTGCTATGAGCTGCTGAATGACGCCAAGCGCCGTGTGCAGGAGATGCAGGAGGCGCTGGAGGACGCGCCTAAAATTCAGGCATATATTGACGAGGTAAACACCAAGCTGAACGATTACCAGTCGCAGGGTCTGCCTGCAGAGGTAAAGGAGTATGCCGAGGAGATCGCCAAAAAGTATGCCGAGGTGGGCGGTACCTTCCATCTGGATTTTGCCCATACGGTATTCGGGCAGGTCATCGATGGCATGAAGGTCGTGGACGACATTGCCAATGTGCGTACCGGCCGCGGCGACCGCCCGCTGCACGATGTGACCATTGACAGCATTGATATCCTTGCCTGACGGAAGCATTTCCCTATAAAAAGTCTTGATCCATTTAATTCAAGCGTCCCCTACCGAATTACAATCGGCAGGGGACGCTTTCCGTTTGGTTTATTTCAGATCAGAATTCCAAATTCTTTTCGGTTTGGGGATCGAAGAGATGCACTACATTGCCGCCGAAGGTAAAGGCGATGTGCTGACCGATGCCGAAGCTCGAATTGGTGGCGCCCTGCATGCTCATGGTCTGTACAATGATAATAGTGTCTCTGCCGCACGCCTGCAGGTGCAGGTGGACAGCGCTGCCCATCATTTCACTGACGTCCACGGTGCCATGGATCATCTGCTCGCCCTCACCCGCCAGCATAATATGCTCGGGACGGACGCCCAGAACGATGCGTCCGGGCTGGACATTCTTTTCGGCAAGGCGCGCCTGCTTTTCATCGCTGAGGACGACATGGGCGTTCTCCAGCTGGACGGCGTACTTGCCGTCGGGGTCGCGCTGCAGCTCGGCATCAAAGGTATTCATGCGTGGCATGCCGATAAAGCCGGCGACAAACAGGTTGGCGGGGTGGTCAAAGACCTCCTGCGGGGTGCCCACCTGCTGGATCTCACCGTCCTTCATGATCACGATGCGGTCGCCGAGGGTCATCGCCTCGGTCTGGTCGTGGGTAACATAGATGAAAGTGGTATCAATGCGCTGGCGCAGCTTGATGATCTCTGCGCGCATCTGGTTGCGCAGCTTGGCATCGAGGTTGGAAAGCGGCTCGTCCATCAGGAACACCTTGGGGCTGCGCACAATGGCACGGCCGATGGCGACACGCTGGCGCTGACCGCCGGAAAGCGCCTTGGGCTTGCGGTCGAGGTACTGGGTGATATCCAAAATCTCGGCGGCTTCCTTTACCTTGCGGTCGATCTCCTTGGGGTCCACATGGCGCAGCTTCAAGCCGAAAGCCATGTTCTCATAAACCGTCATATGGGGATACAGCGCATAGTTCTGGAACACCATGGCGATATCCCTGTCCTTGGGAGGAACGTCGTTCATCAGCTTGCCGTCGATATACAGCTCGCCGCCGGAGATCTCCTCCAGACCCGCTATCATGCGCAGGGTGGTGGATTTACCGCAGCCGGAGGGTCCTACCAGCACGATAAACTCGTTATCCTTGATGTCGAGATTAAAGTCATGAACGGCAAGGACGCCTTCTTCAGTCACCAGCAGGTTGTTCTTCTTTTCCCCCTCCGGCTCGCCTTTCTTCTTTTTCTTCTTTTCGGCTACCGCAGGGTACACTTTTTTGATGTTTTTCAGTACGACTTCAGCCATTACTATCGCTTCTGACCGGTCTGCCTCTGCATCGCCGGTCTCGCAGCGGGGAAAGCAAAATTCCCCGTGCCTTACGGCAGGTCTCCACACTGCCGCACCGAGAGCGCTCGGGTGGTTGATCCTCCTTTGGTTCGTCCCCGTCGACCATCAAGTGGAGTGGTCGGAGGGATCGGAATATAGATTTTACTGTCGGAAACGATTCCAGCAGCTAACTTTATTGTAACACCGGAACAAAGGCTTGTAAATGAAAGTATTTCTTCCCAGCGCACTTTTTGTGAATGTGTCATAATCGGCGGTGCCGGTTTGGTGATTTTGTCAAGGAAATATCGGGTCGGGGGTTGGCGCGAAGGGGGAAAGTGGTGTATAATAGCGGTAGAAAATGCAAGGTGCGGGCATCGCGGCGGAGCCGCCGCCCCCCGGGCGGCGGCGCGCCCGCGCCGGGGCAATGGCGCACGCCGTGGCTGGACTTCGGCTCATCGGAGGAAAAGGTGGCGCGGGGCATTGCGCTCTACGGGCGCATTGAAAGCGAGGGCGATGCGGCGTGTGTGGCGGTGACGGTGGAGAGCGACCGGGGCAAAAAGGTGCGCAGGCTGTGCACGCGGGACGCGGTGGGGGCGGAGAAGAACCGGTACTTCCGCCGCGGCTTTCGACTGGGCGGCAGGCGGTTCCGGATCGACATATGCGCGGTGGCGGGGACTAGGTTCTGCTTTACGGGGGGAATGGAA
>USBC01000181.1 GCA_900552845.1 uncultured Oscillospiraceae bacterium
ATGCGGCAAAGCGCCCGGTTTATACCTTTACGCTGCGGCAGGGCGCCTGCTGGAGCGACGGTTCCGAGGTAAAGGCGGAGGACTTTATCGGGGCATGGAAAAGGGTCATCAGCGGGGCGGTGGAAAGCCCGTACCGGTATCTGTTTGATGTGATACTGGGCGCAAAGGATTATGAGAACGAGGAAAGCGAGCTGGGGCTTGCCGTGACCGAGGAGGGCGCGCTGCAGGTGACGCTGGAGGGCGACTTTGCGGGCTTTGCCCATATGCTGGCGGCGCCGGCATTTTATCCCGTTAAGGAGGGCGAACGGGTCTACAACGGGCAGTATGCGATGACCGCCATCGGTGATCATGTGGCAACGCTTTCTCCCAATGGGGGATACCGCGGCGAAAAGACCGGCTCCGGACTGACGCTGAAGTATTACTTTGGTGATATGGCGGCGCTGGAGGAATGGGCGGCAGACGGAACGCTGCAGGCGACCTTTGGCTATGCCGGAGAGAATGCACCTGCGGTGACGGGCAGCAACGGAGTGAACGGCTATTATGTGCTGAATACCGAGCGCCTGCCCGACGCGGCGCAGCGGCAGCAAGCGATGAAGCTGCTGATCGGAGGAGCGGCAGAGGGCTCTGAACCAAAGACGATGACCCTGCTGACGACCGCCGGTGCTTCTGCAGATGGAGATACGGAGCCGGCGAAAGCTGCCGGCTTGACCGTTGACGCACGGAGCTACGAGGAATATAAGGCTGCCCGTGCTGCCGGAGAGTATGATATCCTATATCTGGCGGTGAGCTACGATTACCCCGATGCGGCGGTGCTGCTGAGCTGGTTTGGCAGCGGAAGCACAGGAAACTACGCAAAGTATAATAATGAAGAATTTGACGATATGTTGTCGAAAATTAACGCAGAAACCGATGAAGCAGCTCGTGCCGATCTTGTGAACGGCGCCGAAAAGGTGCTGGAGGACGATGGAGTGCTGCTGCAGACGGGCAGCGGGCAAACGGTGCTGTACTGCAATGCGGCGCTTTCCGGTATTACCTGTGATGCGCAGGGAATGTGGGACTTTGCCAATGCAAGGTATGCAACATAAAAGACAATGAAAATAAGACTCCCGACGGGCATTGAGGCCGGTCGGGAGTTTTTGTATGGGGAGGGAAGAAGGAAGGGCGGCGCGGCAGAGCGGGGGAGGGGCGTTATCCCTGCGGGGATAATGCCCCGACGGAGAGCGGCGCCGTGCCGCCCTTTTTGGGGGAAGAAATGCTGAAGGGACGGGAAAATCAGCCGATGAGCTGCTCGCGCATTGTTTGCAGGATACGCTTTTCCCGACGGGAGACCTGCACCTGTGTCATACCGAGACGGCGGGCGACCTCGGTTTGGGTTTTGCCGCGGTAGTAACGCAGAAAGATGAGGCACCGATCCCTTTCCTCCAGAGAGGATAGGAGCTGGTGTAGCGAAAGCAGATCGCTGAGCCGCTCCTCCGGTCCCTCCTCCGGCAGGTCGATCTGCCCGCTGCCGTCCTCCTCGCCGCTGGTGAGAGAAAGGGGCGGGGCAGTGGCGGCAAGCGCCTGTGCAACGTCCTCCGGAGATCGCCCCATGCGGGCAGCGACCTCACCGACGGTGGCTTCCCGCCCCAGTTCACTGCACAGAAGCTCTCGCACACGACCGGCAGCAAGCCCCAGCTCCTTTAAGCTGCGGCTGACCTTGACGGTACCGCCATCGCGGAACAGGCGGCGGATCTCGCCCAGAATGACCGGGACGGCATAGGTAGAAAACATGACCCCGCGGGCGGCGTCAAAGGCGGCAGACGCCTTGACCAGCCCCATGCAGCCTGCCTGATACAGATCGTCATATTCGATGCCGCGTCCTTTGAAGCGGTGAGCGCAGGCATGTACCAGCCCAAGATTGTGCTCGACGCTGGTATCCTGTACGGCAGCCGACTTTGGCTCTGCGGTGATAGGCATTTGGCGGTTCCTCCCTTACCGGAGCTTTTGACTCAGGCGGCGGCGCAGGTGCACGGTGGTGCCGCTCCCTGCGCGGGAGGTGACGCGCACCTCGTCCATCAGCTCCTGCATGACCGCAAAGCCCAGTCCTGCTCTTTCGCTGCCGCCGGTGGTATAAAGCGGCTCCATTGCCTGCTCCACATCGGCGATGCCGCAGCCGTGATCCCGCACCTTAACGGTGAGGAGGTTATTTTCCGACAGGGCGGCAGCTATGTAGATCTCTCCGATACGGTCGGGATAGGCATGAACGATGCAGTTGGTGACCGCCTCCGAAACGGCTGTTTTGATATCACACAGCTCCTCCACGGTGGGGTCAGCCTCGGTGACAAAGGCGGCGATGAGCATACGCGCCAGCCCCTCATTGGCACCACGGCTGGGGAAACTGACTTTCATGGTGTTTTTCGGCTTATTCATACTCGGCTTTCCTCCTCAATCTCCAGATTGGCGATGCCTGCGACCCGCATGACCCGCCGGATATGCGGCGGCATGGCGCAGAGCACCAGACTGCCCTCCCGTTCCTGCATGAGGCGGTAGCGCCCCAGCACCAGTCCGATGCCACTGGAATCCATAAATTCCACGCCGGCAAAGTTCAAAATGAGGCGGTTGGGGTGTTCCTTCTGTACACTGCGGTCGATCTCCTCGCGCAGCTTTTGGGTATGATGGTGGTCCAGCTCGCCGGAAAGGCGAGCGGTCATGGTATTGCCGTTTACTTCGATTGTGACCGGCATTTTGAGAGCCTCCTTTGGCTGTTGTGATACCTTCGTTTGACAAGGACACACACGCGTTTTCATCGGTGAAAATCAGCGCTGACTGCGTCATAGAACCTTGAAATACGCAAGTATTCCTGCGGTTCTCTTCCTTGTCATCATCTGATTTTCCCT
>USBC01000182.1 GCA_900552845.1 uncultured Oscillospiraceae bacterium
TATAAGCACCGTTTAGCCCACGCTTCGGGACGGCATAGCCGTTCCGAGCGGGCGTTCCGGTGCGTGGGGTCTTGGGGCTTGCCCCAAGCCGCTTTTGGGTACTTTTGGCGGTGCAAAAGTGCCGCCCCGCTGGCAAGCGTACAAATTAAAACCTTTTGAACGGCTTTGCGACGCCGATAGGCGACATGGAACTGAGTCATAGAATGGGTCGCGGTGCGCGAGTGCGGGCGCTGATTTTGCCCCGCCGCAGGCGGAGACGCGGCAAACCGGCAATGCCGCCGGAGACCGATGACGGTGCTGCGGCGGTGAAGTCGGGGTGTGGAATTTCAGGGGAAAGCTGCGCCTAATTGAAGCGGCTCATGGCTTCCTCCGGCTTGCCCTGCATGATGAGGGTGCAGGCTTCGGCGGTATTTTGCAGCAGGGGGTAAAGGGTTTTCCCCTCCGCTTCGGTGAACTGTCCCAGCACCCAATCGGCAAGGTCGTACTCGGGGTTCGGCTTTTCTCCCACGCCGAATTTGATGCGGGGGAACTGATCGCTGCCGAGCTTTAAGATAATATCCTTTAACCCATTGTGACCGCCGGCGGAGCCTTTGGTACGGATCCGCATTTTGCCGACCGGCAGGCTGATATCATCGGAAAGGACGATGAGGCGCTCCGGCGGGAGCTTATAGAACTGCATCGCCTCCTGCACTGCCTGCCCCGAAAGGTTCATATATGTGGCAGGCTTCATCAACAGCACATGCCTGCCGTCCAGCATGGCTTCTCCGGTCATGGCGTGGAAGCGGGAGCGCTCGACTGCCGCCCCGCAGTCCTTTGCCAGAACATCCAAAGCGCAAAACCCGATATTGTGGCGGGTGTTGCCGTACTTGCTGCCGGGATTGCCCAGACCGCAGATGACATATTCCACCGGTCCGTAAACCGGACCAGATGGCGCGGCAGGCTGCTTTTTCTTAAAAAATCCCATAAAACCTCCGATGAGAAAAGGCAGGAGAGAACGGCTCCCTCCTGCCGGATCATATCACAAAAATCAGGTGAAAAGGGGCGAAACGGGCTTGTCCTCATAGATGCGGCTGATTGCCTCGGCAAAGACAGGGGCAACAGAAAGCATCTTGATGCGGGCGGACTCGGCGCCCTCCTTGGCGGGAATGGTATCGAGGAATACCGTTTCGGTAATGACGCTGTCGGTCAGGCGCTGAATGGCCGGTCCGGAAAGAACGCCGTGGGTCGCGCAGGCATAGACCTCTTTGGCGCCGCCCAGCTTGATGAGCGCTTCGGCGCCGTGGCAGAGGGTACCGGCAGTATCCACCATATCATCGACCAGTACAACAGTCTTGCCCTGAACATCGCCGATGATGTTCATGACCTCGCTGACATTGGCGCGGGGACGGCGCTTATCAATGATGGCAATGGGGCAATCCAGGCGCTCGGCAAACTTACGGGCACGGGTGACGGAGCCGAGATCGGGAGAAACCACGGCGATTTGATCGTGGGGAATATTTTTGAATTTTTCGATGAAGTAGGGCGCCAGAATGGGGGTGCCCATCAGATGGTCGACGGGGATATTGAAGAAGCCCTGAATCTGCGCCACATGAAGATCCATGCTGAGCACACGGTCGGCTCCGGCAACGGAGATCAAATCAGCGACCAGCTTGGCGGAGATCGGATCACGCGCCTTTGCTTTTCTATCCTGACGGGCATAGCCATAGTAGGGAATCACGGCGGTAATGCGTCCGGCAGATGCCCGCTTGAGAGCGTCGATCATAATAAGCAGCTCCATCAGGTGATTATTGACGGGACCGCAAGTGGACTGGACAACGAATACATCGGAGCCGCGGACGGATTCTTCGATGGAAATGGAGACCTCGCCATCGGCAAACGCACCGACGGTGCAGCGTCCCAGCGGCAAGCCCATAGCGGCGGCGATGTCCTCCGCCAGCTTTTTATTGGAATTGCAGGCGAAGATCTTGATGTCTTTTCCGTGGATACTTTTCATGGTTTTTCTACTCCCTACTGATGATATTGAATTTTATATGGTCAACACCGGGTGGTGTGTGTTCCCGTGGGGAAGAGGAGCTTTTCCGGGGAGAAAAGCGAGCAAAAGATTTATTTAGGGCGGGTTTGTGGGCGCCTGGCGGCGGGGCGGAGCCTTTTGCAACGGCATAGTTTGTACCGCTTGCCGCCGAGGCTGCTTTTCTCGGATGAAAGTGTGTAAAAGAATTTTTGGATCAAGATGGTGGTCGCCTTCGGCGGGGCGAAGTTTTATAAAAGGTATTCATTAGCACGCCTGCCCGGCGGGGGGGTTACTTTTCTATGAAGAAAAGTAACCAAAAGTCATTCAGGGCTCCGCCCTAAAGACCCGTAACGCGTCGGTACGCCCCGTATAATCGGGGCCCCCGCAAGGTCGCAAGACCTTGTGGGGAGAGGAGGACGCACCGCAGCGGGGAGGGCTGCCCGGAGCAAAGCGCAGGGTCAGCCCGACTTAAGCGAAGGTTGCGTCCGACGCGACGACGCTTATAAAGTGTTTGTTTTAATTCGGTCCCTGCAGAATCCAAAATAAAATGCGCCGCAGGCACCTTGAGAGCGTATCTGCGGCGCTGTACGGACGATGCTTTGCATCGTTCGTATCCAGCCGCAGCTTAAGCGTTAGGGGGTCTTGGGGCACAGCCCCAAGCGTGTTTTGGTATGGGGCCCCCGGCGGGACGCAAGGCCCGCTGGGGAAAGGAGGAGCGGCGGAGCGTTGGAGGGTTGCCTATCCCCAAAGGGAAAGCGACCCGACAACGAGCAAAGCCCGCCACGACGC
>USBC01000183.1 GCA_900552845.1 uncultured Oscillospiraceae bacterium
AAGCTCGACGAGGAGGCGCTGCCGGAATTGAGACGGTTCAGCTGTTCCTTTCACCAGATGCTGGACCGGCTGAACGAGGGCTTTACCGCACAGCGGCAGTTTACCGGAAATGCCGCCCATGAGCTGCGCACGCCGCTGGCGCTGATGCAGGCGCAGTTGGAGCTGTTTGCAGCCGAGCACCCTGAGGTGCGGCCGGAAACGGCGGACTTTTTGCAGCTGCTGAGGGAGCAGACGGAACGCATGACCCAAATGACCAAAACGCTGCTGGAGATGAGCGAGCTGCGCACCGTGCCCTGCACCGACCGCATTGAATTAGCCCCGATGGCGGAGGAGGTCCTTGCCGACCTTGCGCCATTGGCGGAGAAAAACGGCATTACCCTGCAATGCGACGGCAGCGGGGAAATGACCGGCAGCGATACGCTGATCTACCGGCTGCTTTTTAACCTGACCGAGAATGCCATTCGCTACAACCTACCGGACGGGACGGTGCGCATTTCCATTGCGCAGGAGGATGGCAAAACGGTTCTTCGGGTGGCGGATACCGGCAGAGGCATACCGGAGCAGTACCGGGAAAGCATCTTTCAGCCCTTCTTCCGGGTGGAGCAATCCCGCAGCCGGAAATACGGCGGCGTGGGACTGGGGCTTTCGCTGGTGTGGGAGATTGCGGCGCTGCATGGCGGCGAGGTGACGGCGGAGCAGAACGCCGCAGGCGGAACCACCATGACGGTACGGTTCCCTGCCGGAAAGGAACAAGACCGTTGACCGCAGAAAAAAGCACTGCCGGCGCCGAAAAACCAAAACAGACGGAAAAAGGCTCACGACGCCATTAAGCGATCGTGAGCCTTTGTGCATCATGAGGGGATCGGGCAAAGGTGGGATCATTCGTCCAGCTTGAGGACTGCCATAAATGCCTCCTGCGGCACCTCGACGCTGCCGAGCTGACGCATTCTCTTTTTGCCTTCCTTCTGCTTTTCGAGAAGCTTCTTTTTGCGGGTGATGTCGCCGCCGTAGCACTTGGCAAGAACGTCCTTGCGCATGGCTTTGACCGTTTCACGGGCAATGATCTTGCCGCCGATTGCCGCCTGAATGGGGATCTCGAACAGCTGCCGCGGAATGTGATCCTTGAGCTTTTCCGCCAGTCTGCGGGCGCGGGGGTAGGCATTATCGGCAAAGACGATGAAGCTGAGGGCGTCCACCATCTCGCCGTTGAGAAGGATATCCAGCTTGACCAGACGGCTGGGACGGTAATCCGAAAGCTCATAATCGAGGCTGGCATAGCCGCGGCTGCGGCTCTTGAGCGCATCAAAGAAATCGTAGATGATCTCAGCCAAAGGCAGATCGTAATGCAGCTCCACGCGGGTGGGATCGAGGTACTTGGTATCCTTATAGATGCCGCGGCGCTGCTGACAGAGATCCATCAAGGCACCGATATATTCCGGCGGGGTGAAGATGCTCGCCTTGACATACGGCTCCTCCGCTTCCGCAATGGTGGAGGGATCGGGGTAGTTGGTGGGGTTATCAATGGAAACCTTCGTGCCGTCGGTGAGGGTGAGGTGGTAGATGACGCTGGGGGCGGTGGTGATGAGGTCGAGATTGAATTCCCGCTCCAGACGCTCCTCGATGATCTCCATGTGGAGAAGCCCCAAAAAGCCGCAGCGGAAGCCGAAGCCCAAGGCAGCGGAGGTTTCCGGCTCATAGGAAAGGGCAGCGTCATTGAGCTGCAGCTTTTCCAGCGCCTCCCGCAGATCGGGATATTTGGCGCCGTCGGCAGGGTAGATGCCGCAGAACACCATGGGATTGACGCTGCGGTAGCCGGCAAGCGGTGCGGCAGCGGGGTTTTCGGCACCGGTGACGGTATCGCCTACACGGGTATCGGCAACGGTTTTGATGCTGGCGGTGAAATAGCCGACCTCGCCGGCGGCGATCTGCTGCCGCGGAACCAGACTGGTGGCACCCATCACGCCGCATTCCACCACGGTGAACTGTGCGCCGGTGCTCATCAGCCGGACGGTCATACCGGTGCGAAGCGTCCCCTGCATGACGCGCAGATAGACGATGACGCCGCGGTAGCTGTCGTAGACGCTATCGAAGATGAGCGCCTGAAGAGGAGCCTCGGGGTCGCCCTGCGGGGCGGGGAAGTCGGTGACGATGCGCTCCATGACCTCATGGATATTGACGCCGTTTTTGGCGGAGATGCGGGGGGCGTCCATGGCGGGAATGCCGATGACGTCCTCGATCTCGTGGCAGACCCGCTCGGGATCGGCGGCAGGCAGGTCGATCTTATTGACGACGGGGAGGATCTCCAGGCCGTGATCCACCGCCAGATAGCAGTTGGCAAGGGTCTGCGCCTCGATGCCTTGAGAGGCATCGACGACGAGGATCGCGCCCTCACAGGCGGCAAGCGACCGGCTGACTTCGTAATTGAAGTCCACGTGACCGGGGGTATCGATCAGATTGAAGTGGTAGATCTCGCCGTTATCCGCCTTGTAATCCAGTGCGACGGCGCGCGCCTTGATGGTGATGCCGCGCTCCCGTTCGAGATCCATATTATCCAGAATCTGATCCTCCATATCCCGCTTGGCGACGGCTTCGGTGGACTCCAGAATGCGGTCGGCAAGGGTGCTTTTGCCGTGGTCGATATGGGCGATGATGCAGAAATTGCGGATATGATCCTGATAGCTCATGGCGTTCCTCCGGTACGATGATTTAACAATTTATTATAGCACGCAGACCGGTGGAAAACAAGTGCG
>USBC01000184.1 GCA_900552845.1 uncultured Oscillospiraceae bacterium
CCCAGTAGGTCCTGCATCGTCAGAATCACGGTATCGCCGGGGCTTTGCAGGGCGCCGCACATCATTCCCCAGTTGGCACCCTCCGCCTCGGTCAGGCGCAGGTACTCCCATGCAAAGCGCGCGTCCTGCGGTGCTGCGGTGGAAAGCCAGCCCAGAATGGTATCGTTATCGTGGGTACCTGTGTAAACGACGCAGTGGCGGGGATAATTGTGCGGCAGATAGTCGCTGTCCTCCCTGCTGTCAAAGGCAAACTGCAGCACCTTCATGCCGGGGAAGCCGCAGTCCTCCCGCAGCCGGTGGACACCCTCGGTCAAAAAGCCCAGATCCTCTGCAATGATGGGCAGCTCGCCCAAAGCGGCACGCACCGCATGGAACAGCTCGATGCCCGGCCCCTGACGCCATACGCCCTCACGGGCGGTAGACGCTCCGCCGGGAATGGCATAGTAGCCTTCGAACCCGCGGAAGTGGTCAATGCGGATAATATCGTACAGGGCGGCACTGGCGCGGAAGCGGTCGATCCACCAGCGGTAGCCGTCCTCCTTCATGGCGTCCCAGCGGTACAGCGGGTTGCCCCACAGCTGCCCGTCAGCGGAAAAGCCATCGGGCGGACAGCCTGCCACCTCGATCGGTTCATACTCCTCGTTCAGCAGGAACTGCTCCGGCGCGCTCCACACATCGGCGGAATCCAGCGGCACATAGATGGGGATATCCCCGATGATACGAACACCGCGCTCGTTGGCATACCCCTTCAGGGCATTCCACTGGCGGGTAAACAGATATTGCAGCATCATCTGGAAGCCGATTTCACCGGCATACTGCTCCCGCGCGGCGGCAAGCGCATCGGGCTGCCGCATTTTCAGCGGCTGCTCCCACTCATTCCACGGTCTGCCGCCGTGGGCGTCCTTCAGTGCCATAAACAGGGCGTAATCCGGCAGCCAGCGCACATTCTCACGGCAGAACCGCTCATAGTCCTCCGGTGGGTTTTGGGTAAAGCGCCGGTAGGCATGGTGCAGCACTTCATAGCGCAGGCGGTACATCTGTCCGTAGTCCACCGATGTCTCGCTTTCGCACCACGGCAGTCCCTCGTATTCGCTGCGCTCCAGCAGTCCGTCCCGCTCCAGCTGGGGCAGGTCAATAAAATACGGGTTGCCCGCCACCGAGGAAAAGGACTGATACGGCGAATCGCCGTAGCTGGTCGGCCCGATCGGCAGGATCTGCCACCATGTCTGCCCTGCCCGTTGCAAAAAGTCCACAAAGCGGTAGGCGTTATCCCCCATCGTACCGATGCCGTAAGGCGACGGCAGGGAGGAAATGTGCATCAGTATTCCACTGGTTCTCATAAGCTCTCGCTCTCTTTTCTATCACTTATCACATCTTGGTATTTTGCTTACACGGCGGGGGCATCTCCCACGCTCTCGCCGTTTATTACCGTAAAGGGAACGGTTACCCGCCGTGCAGGCGCTCCGGTTTCTATCGCGTCCAGCAGGGTGGCAGTTGCCTCCTGTGCCAGCCGCTCCACCGATTGCCCGATGGTTGCAAGTCTCGGGGTCAGATACTCGCCCAGCGCCAGCCCGTCAAAGCCGATGATGGAAAGATCCTTTCCCACCGTGCGTCCGGCGTCCTGCGCCGCTCGCATCGCGCCGATCGCCACCACATCGGCAATGGCATACGCCGCTGTAATCTCCGGGTGCTCCGCCAGAACATGCTGCATGGCTTGATAGCCCTCCTCGTAGCAGAAGCGCGCCTCGCCGTATTCCACCAGGTTTTCCACCGGCAGCCCGCTTTGGGCGAATGCCGCCCGTCCGCCGGCAAAGCGCTCGCCGGAAACATCGCTGAAGCTGGGGCGTCCGCCGATGATGGCAATATGCCGGTGTCCGCGATCCAGCAGCACCTGCACCGCCTGCACCGATGCCTCAAAGTCATCGGTCGTCACGCTGGAAAGGTTCGGGAACTCCAGTCCCTCGGCAGGGGAGGTCACCAGCACCGCCGGCAGCGCAATGCGCCCGAAGCTCTGCCTGAAGTTATCGGCATTGCCGCCCAGGAACAAGATTCCCTGCGGCTTTTTTTCGGCGCACAGCGTTATTGCCCGCAGTACCTCATCGGTATCCTCGTCAAAGTAATCCGCCAGCAGGGTGTAAGGGCTGTTATTCAACAGTCCCTGCAGCTTCTCCACCAGTGCAGCAAACAACTCGTTTCTTGTGCCCTTTACCAGCACCAGTATGCTGCGGTTTACCATCTGCTTCAGATTTTTTGCATTGGTATTCTGGATATATCCGTTTTTCTCCACCACCGCCAGAATCCGCTTGCGCGCCTGCTCACTCACATCGGGGTGGTTATTCAGCACGCGGGAGACGGTACCCACCGCATAGCCGCTTTCTTTGGCAATATCCTTAATGGTCATAGCTGTAATATCAACCCTTCACAGCGCCCGCTGCCACACCCTTGATGATGTGCTTCTGGCAGGTGAGGTAGAAGATGATGACCGGAATGATGGAAAGCATGATCAGCGCCATCACCGCACCCAGATCCACCGAGCCATAGCTGCCCTGCAGGAACTGAATGTGAATGGGAATGGTCATATACTGCTTGCGATCCAGCACCAGATAGGGCAGCAGATAGTCGTTCCATACCCACATAATCTCCAACACGCC
>USBC01000185.1 GCA_900552845.1 uncultured Oscillospiraceae bacterium
GTAGAAAGCTCCCGCTGCTTACTGCACCCTGCCAATAGCGGGCGGCTGCCACCCGCTTTTTTCGGCGGCGGGTGGGTGATATTTGACCCTTTTGATATGGTGCGGGGCTTTCCCATCACCCGATTTCTCTTCCCAAAAAACCAAGCCCTCCGATCTTCCCCGTAGGGAAAACCGAAGGACCGGCAGAAAAACAGTTCAGATCAGTTATTTTCGGTGCGCTCGGCATTCTGCCGTGCCAGATAGTCCAGCTTGTTCTGATGATAAATGCCGTCCTCACCGAAGAAATATTCCTCCAGAACGCCCTTGGCAACAGGGGCGGCGCGGTCGCCCTCGTAGCCCTTTTCGATGATGACCGCAACGGCGATCTCAGGGTCATCGGCAGGAGCATAGCAGATAAAGCAGGAGTTGACCAGCCCGTCACCGCGCTGCGGAGAGCCGGTTTTGCCCGCCACCAAAATGTCAACCCCGTACATGCTCCAGGTTTTTCCGCGGGTGCTGCCCCATGTGCCGTAGCTGGTGCCGCGTCCGTAGCGATCATTGTAGCAGCTTCGGATCATGCCTTCTTGAATGGCGTCCCATGTACCGGCGTCGGCTTCGATGGAATCCACCACGGTGGGCTGTGCCTGATACAGCACATTTTGCATATTGTAGTCCCATATTTTATCGACCAGATGGATCTGCATACGCTGCCCGCGGCTGGCAAGGGTGGCAGTGTAGCTTGCCATCTGCAAAATGGTAAACTGGTTATCCAACTGCCCGATGGCGGACTGGAGATCGTAGCTTTCGTACCAGTCCTCGCCGATGGCGGCGCGGGTCTCCGGTGAGGAGAGCTGACCGGCAAGCTCCGGGATCTCAATGCCGGTGGCGTGTCCCAGCCCCAGCGAATAGCTGTATTCATTGATCTTTTCGATGCCGATCCGCCGCCCCATATCGTAGAAGAAGATGTTGCAGGAGACACGCAGTGCGTCAATGACATTGATGGGACCGTGCACACCTTCGCAGACCGGCTGATAGTCGCGGTAGTAGGTGTAGCGTCCGGTGCAGTTGACGCGGTCGGAGGCAGTCACGGTGCCGGTATCCAGCGCTGCCAGCGAAACGGCGGGCTTGTAGGTGCTGCCCACGGTGTACAGTCCCTGCGCCGCGCGGTTCAAAAGCGGCGAGGGGCTTTGCTGCACCAGCTCGGAGTAGGTATCGTAGTATTCGTCTAAGCTGTAATCGGGGTAGCTTGCCATGGCGATCACACCGCCGGTTTTTACATTCACCGCCACCACAGCGCCCGCCTCGGCTTCCTTACCACGGGTGGCAGGGGCGTTTTTATTCAGGTACTCAATGCGGTCGGCAAGCGCTTTTTGGGCTGCCGCCTGCACGCTTTGCAGCAGGGTAAGCTGTACGGTATGTCCGGGGACAGCCTTCACCGTTTCCTCCACCCGTATCACATTGCCGTCTTGGTCCTGCACCACGGTGCGCAGACCGTTCTGTCCGCGCAACTCGTCCTCCATTACCCGCTCGATGCCGCTTTTGCCCAGCGTATCACTGATGCGGTAGCCGGAGGGATTATTCAGCGAGTAGGTCTTCCCTGCCTCCTTCAGCCGGTTGTATTCCTCGGCACTGACGGAGCCGGTGACGCCCAGCACGTGAGAAGCAAGACTGCCGGTGAGATAGGTGCGCACCGGTGCGGTGACGCCGTCTACGCCGGGCAGACGGCTGCTGCTTTCCTTAATGGCAGCAAGCAGGGCGTCGCTGATGTCGGTGGCAAAGACATAGGGATTATAGCTTGTGAACTCCGATTGGGTCATGGTGTAGCGGATCCCCGCCAGCAGCCGCTGCTCCTCATCGGTATAGCGGTACATACGGTATTGCGTCCGCAGCGAGGCAATCAGCTCTTCATCGGAGGCAAGAGGCGTCTGACGGTAATTTCGCAGCCAGTTCAGTGCCTCGGCGTCGCTCAGGTGCTCTATCTTATTGCGGCTGCGCAGTCGGTCCAGCACATCGGTATCGGTGTAATCGTTCAGGTTGTAAAGCTCCCGAAGCCAGTACATGGCGTCCTCCGGCGTGGCGTCCTCGCTCAGCTGCAGCTTGGCACGCAGCGCCTGCAGGTCACTTTCACTGCCGGTAAAGGCGTAGGGCGCCTCCTGAGAAATGGGCAGCCCGTCCCGCCATTCGCAGTCGTAGCCGCGGCACAGCTCTGTCAGGGAAAGCAGCAGCGGATTTAATTCCTGCTCGGTAAAATAGTTGCTGTCAATGGTGATATTGCAGATGGCGGTATTGCCGGTAAAGGCGCGCCCCGCCGCATCTACGATCTCTCCGCGTGCGGCGGAGGTCTGCTGGGTAATGGAGGCGCCGGTGGCTGCCTGATGAGCATAGTCCTCACCGTCCCGCAGCTGGGTGATCATCATAACAATGATAAAAAACAGAAAAACGGCGCCGATGACCGTGCCTAATATGATGTAGCGTCTTTTTTCAGATGGATACATGGCTCGGCTCCTTTCTGTGAGTGGTCAGGGTCTTGGAATGAGCGGCAAAGTCCGTGCAGGGGGGGGGGGGGGCCCCCCCCCCCCCCCCCCCCCCCCCCCCGCGCGGGGGGGGGGGGGGGCGGGCCCCCCCCCCGGGGGGGGCCGGGGGGCGCGGCGGGCCC
>USBC01000186.1 GCA_900552845.1 uncultured Oscillospiraceae bacterium
ATAAGCGCTTCAAAAAGGCATATCAAATCGCTGATATCATTTCTATTCCCATCCAATGGCAGATCCGCAGCGTTGTACCCAGATGGTAAGCAGACACTGCGCGTTCTCCCGAGCAGCACCGTAGCAGTTCACTTATTTGACTTTGAAGGGGAAGATTATGACGCAGGATCTTTGTACCTTCTGCGCCAAAAGAAGCTCATTTCCATTGTCCGCAGTGCACCAACGGAAAAAATCACGAAAATTGCCGATGCACTTTGGCGCGGAGGACTTCGATTCATGGAGATCACATTCGATCAGACCGGAAATATTCCGCAAGAAGTATCGGCGGAGCAAATTCGTATGGTGCGGGAGAGTTTTGGCGATCGTCTGCATGTCGGTGCGGGAACGGTGATGACCGAGACGCAGCGAAAGCTGGCTACCGCAGCTGGCGCGGAGTATATTATTTCGCCGAACGTGAATGTGGAGATCATCCGTGCAACAAAAGCGGCAGGACTTCTCTCCATCCCCGGTGCGTTCACGCCCTTTGAAATCATCACAGCATATGAGGCGGGTACCGACTTTGTAAAGTTCTTTCCGGCTGACTGTGTCGACCCGCATTATATCAAGGCAATCCGCACACCAATCAACCACATCCCGCTGTTGGCAGTTGGTGGTGTAACGCCAGAAAATCTAGGAGAGTACCTGCACGCTGGAATGGCAGGTGCAGGGATCGGTGGCGCAATGGTAAGGAAAGAGAATGTTGCAGCCAATGATTTTGACGCTGTTGCTGCTCGCGCTGCGTGCTATGTCGCCGTGGTCGATAGGCTCTGATCGCATCCCAATATTTCCATTCCGCCTCTTCCCACTGACAGGAAAGTCTCCTTGCCTACGTGCCACCGGGCACGAGCTGGCGTAGAAAAGATCTGCTAGGGTATATCTGAAAAGTCAAAAATAGCAAAGCAGGAAAGGAACAAAGAAGCGGTAAAATAAGAGAAGGGACTTCTCCAAATTCACCTGCTTGTCCTGACCCAGATTGTGACCCAAGTGTGCGCGAAAGCGTGTGGACGCAATGGATAAAACCTTGCAAAATCCCGCACTTTTCGCTGGCGGAACAGACGTATTGTACTCAAAATCACCAGAAATCACGAACCGATAGCAGCTGGCAGTCATGAGGTCAGCGGTTCGATCCCGCTTATCTCCACCAAAACAAAAAGTCATTCCGTAAGGAATGGCTTTTTTGTTTTGGCTGGGCATACGTGGCGCGAGAAACGCTGTGGTTCGACCGAATGCATTTTTGCGGCGCAAAAGCGCCGCTTTTTCTGCATGCAATGCAGAAAACATAAGAAAATGCAATCGGCACGGAGGCGGCGCAGCCGCCGGAGTATCCCGCTTATCGTTCCACTTTCCTTTCTCGAAAATCAGCCGCATTTCTTTAGTCATGCGACCTGACCCAGATTTGACCCAAACGGGCGCGAAAACGCGGTGGATTTATTGAGATTTATTTGACAAAATAGCACAAGTTTCTCTGTTTTCAAGAATATTTTGAACGTTTGAACGGCGGCTGCAACTTGCAGCCGCCGCTTTGGTTTTGGGGTCAGATCGCGTTGCGGATGGTGTTTCCGATCGCATCCGCCGCGCTCTGTTTCATCCCCGGTGTCGAGTGGACGTAGGTGCTGAGGGTGAATCCTGCGCTGAAGTGACCCAGCGTTTCAGACAATGTTCGCACGTCCACGCCACTTTTCAGCGATAAGGTTGCAAATGTGTGCCGCATGTCATGAAAACGCACATGCTCCGCACCGATTTCTTTAATAATCCGATCATGCAGCCTGCGAAATCCATCCGGGTCCCACGTTTTCCCAGTACGCGGAGATGGGAACAAATACGGATTTGCAGGATGTCTTGCGTGTTCTTCCATGAGAAGTTTTATCGTATCTGCTGGGAGCAACACCGTTCGGATGGAATTTGGCGTTTTCGATGTGCTGATAACCAGCTTTCCATTCTGCCGCGCGACGCTTTTGTTGATGGACAACGTGCAGCTCTGAACGTCCAAGTCTTCCCACCGTAAAGCCAGCAGTTCTCCGCGGCGCAAGCCTGTGGTCAGTTCCAGATACATCGGCGCGAGAATGCCATGCTCTTTCGCTGCGCTCAGATATGGGCCGATCAACGCTTCCGGCAGGATGTTCATCTCTTTGCGCGTGTTTTTCGGAATCTTACACTTCTTCGCTGGATTTGCTAAAATCAGCTTTTCTTCCACTGCATGCTCCAGCGCCTTATTCAGCACCACATGAACGCATTGTACCATGCGGGGACTCAGACCGTGTTCTTTCAGCTCCGGCTGGTTTTTCTTCTGCACGCGACCGCTCTTGAGCAGCTCGTTGTAAAACTGTTGGATTTGCAGCATTGTCAGCTTTTCCAGCTTCACATTTCCGAGCTTCGGAATGATATGATGGTCGATAGCATTGTGATAAAATTCTTTGGTCGAATATCGCACCTGCGGCTCGTCATAAACGGAGTACCACAGTTTCAGCCACTGTTCGAGTGTATAACTGCCAGCCTTCACAGGATCGAGCTTCTTGCTGTCCTCGATGGCGTTACGCAGCTTGTCCTTGACCTCTGCCTGCGTTCTGCCAAGCACATTCTTCGTAAT
>USBC01000187.1 GCA_900552845.1 uncultured Oscillospiraceae bacterium
CCCCATGCTGGTGGCGGGCAACAAGTGCGACATGGCAACCGAGGAGCAGATAAAGACCTTCCGCGACTATGTGGAGGGGGAGGGCTACCGATTCTTCCCCATCAGTGCCGCCACCCGCCAGGGCACCGAGGAGCTGGTACAGGCGATTGCGGCGGAGCTTGCCAAGCTGCCGCCCATTGTGCGGTACGAGCCGCAGCCCATCACCGAGGAGGAACGCATGAAGTCCGCCCGACGCAACCAGTTTACCATCGAGGTGGTGGACGGCGTGTATGTGGTAAAGGCAGATTGGCTTGCCAATGCGCTTGCCGGTGTAAATATGGAGGACTACGAATCGCTGCAATACTTCCAGCGGGTGCTGATCCAAAGCGGCATCATCAAAAAGCTGGAGGAAATGGGCGTGCAGGAGGGCGATACCGTTAGTATCCTCGACTTCGAATTTGAATATGTGAAGTGACGATATGACCGAGAAACAATTTGACCCCAAAATGCTGAACGCCCTTGACCTTGCCTTTGTGGGAGACGGGGTGTACGGCTTGCTGGTACGGGAACGGCTGGCGTACGGCGGCAGCCGTCCGGTGGGGGAGCTGCATCGTATGGCGGTGGAATATGTAAATGCTGCGGCGCAGGCAGCCGCCTATGACTGCATCGCGCCGCTGCTGACCGAACAAGAGCAGGCGGTGTATCGCCGCGGCAGAAACGGCGGGGCGCACCCGCCCAAAAATGCCAATGCTGGCGATTATGCCAAAGCGACCGGTCTGGAGGCGCTGTTCGGCTACCTGTATCTGAACGGGGAAAGGGAGCGCCTGCGGGAGCTTTTTGAGAAAATAGCAAACCGGAAGGAACAAAACTGAAAACGGAGGCGGAGGAATGAAAAACCGTGAATGGCTGCGGCGGCTGCCGGTGGATCTGCTGATCGACATTGTGGGCGGTCTGATTTATGCGGTAGGGCTAAACTGCTTTTGCAGCCCCAATGATATTGCTCCCGGCGGAATGTCCGGCGTTGCGGTCATTCTGAACTACCTGTTTGAAATCCCGATGGGCACCACTATCTTCTGCGTCAATATTCCGCTGTTGCTGTTGGCGTGGCGCTTTTTGGGGCATGAATTTACCCTGCACAGCCTGAAAACCATACTGATATGGTCGGTGCTCGTGGATCTGGTGGCGCCCTACCTGCCCGCCTACGCCGGAGATAAAATTCTGGCGGCGCTGTTCGGCGGCGTGTGCATCGGCATTGCGGTGGCGCTGGTCTTTTTGCGCGGCTCCACCACCGGCGGCACCGATATTGTCAGCCGGCTGCTGCAGCGGCGCTGGCCCTTTATGCCCATCGGCAAGACAATGATTGCGGTGGACGCGGTGATCGTTGTTGCCTCTATGATCGTTTTCAAGAACATCGAGACCGGTCTTTATGCACTGATCTCTATTTATGTGGCAGGCAGCGTCATTGATACCATCATGGGCGGTCAGAACACCGGACGCATGGTGCTGATTGTCAGCAATGAGCATACCGCCATTGCCAAGGGCATTATGGAAAAGATGGGGCGCGGAGCCACCCTGCTGAACGCCACCGGCGCCTACAGCGGCGCAGAACGCCGGGTGGTGCTGTGTGCGGTGCGCAACAATGAATATCCCCGCCTGCGGGAGCTGATCCGGCAGTATGACCCCAAGGCATTTTTGATAACGACCAATGTAAATGAGGTGCTGGGCGAGGGCTTTGCCTCGCTGAACGCCAAGAACCTGACCTGAGCGACCACGGAGACAAAACAATGCGAATTCGATATAACCCGGAGGCACGCCCCGAGCTGGCGGCATGGGAATACTATATAGACGAGCCGGAAAAGCTGCGGGGTCACTGGGCGGAGCAGTTCCCCCGCCGGCAGCCGATGGTGTTGGAGTTGGGCTGCGGCAAGGGCGGCTTTCTGGCGCAGATGGCGCCCGCCCACCCCGAAAAAAACTATGTGGCGCTGGATTTGAAAAGCGAGATGCTGGTGCTGGCAAAACGCAAGGCGCAGGAGGCGTACGCCGCGGCAGGACAGCCGATGGAGAATCTCCTGATGACAGCGGTGGATATTGAACGGATCCTTTTGATCATGGACGAGAACGACCGTTTTGATGAGGTGTATATCAATTTTTGTCCGCCCTGCCCCAAGTGCCGTCAGCACAAGCACCGGCTGACCCACCCGCGCCAGCTGGAGCGGTATCAAAAGCTCATGTCGCCGCAGGCAAAGCTCTATTTTAAGACCGATGACGATGACCTGTTCATGGCGTCGCTTGCCTATTTGGAGGAGGCAGGCTGGTCGTTGGATTACTGCACCCGCGACCTGCACCGGGAGGGTGCGCCGGCGGAAAGCCCCCGCACCGAGCACGAGGAGATGTTCAGCAGCCAGGGAATTCTCATCAAATACCTGATTGCCAGTCCTCCCCGAAGCGAATGACCGAAAAAACACCCCCGAATACCGGAAAAACGCCGGTGCTCGGGGGCTTTTTTACAGTTTATCAGGCGGTGGGGTTCAGGGAACGCTCCAGCCAGATCGAAGCGATATTCAGTGCCTCGTAAAGACCATTCTTTTCGGTCTTTTTGATCATACGGTCGTTGGGGGGCAGCGTTTCGTCGGTGGAGAGGT
>USBC01000188.1 GCA_900552845.1 uncultured Oscillospiraceae bacterium
GCACCACCTCGACCACGCCGTCGACCTTGTATTTCTCCACCATGTCCATCATATGCTCGATGCGGCCATCGTTGGGCGACATGACCGAGCAATTGATTTGCAGATAGCGATCGGAGATGGCGCGAAGCCGTAGGTGCCCTTGATGAGCGGGCAGAGGTTTTTCGGCAGCACCGTCTCGGCATCGGGGATGGTCTCGTTGTTCATGCCGCACAGGCCCACCGCCGCCCAACCGCGCCGCCGGGGCTGCGCCCCCTTTCCGTCCCCTGCGCCGATCCCGTAGTTACTTCCCCCATCAAACCAACCAAGGAGGATTTTCCCATGATCCGTTTTGCCACCATCGGCTCCGGTGCCATCGTCGAGCAGTTCCTTACCGAGGCGCAGAAGCACCCCGATTTCAAGCTTACCGCCGTCTATTCCCGCACCGCAGAGCGCGCCGCCGAGTTTGCCGCCCAATGGGGCGCTGCCCTCACCTTTACCGATCTTGCACAGCTTGCCGCCTGCAGCGAGGTGGACGCCGTCTATGTCGCCAGCCCCAATCTCTGCCACACACAGCAGACTATCACCCTCATCAAGGCCGGCAAGCACGTCCTCTGCGAAAAGCCGATGGCAACCACCTACATTGACTGCGACGGCATGGTACTGCAGGCGCACAACAGCCGTGTCATTTTGTTGGAGGGCATGAGAACGCTGTTTGCCCCCGGCTTTGTCAAGCTGCACCAGCTGATCCCGGAAATCGGCACGCTGCGCCGCATCACGGCAGGCTATTGCCAGTATTCCGGCAGCTATGACAGCTACCTTGCAGGCGGCTGCCCCAATGCCTTTGACCCCCGCCTGAATAATGCCGCTGTTGCCGACCTCGGCGTCTATTGCATCGCTCCCACCATCGCCATGGCCGGCGAGCCGCAAAAGCTGCTTTCCTGCTGCAACAAGCTGGGGAATTTTGAAGCGCAGGGCTCTGCCATCGCCCAGTACCCCTCTTTTCTGGCGGACTGGCGCTGGAGCAAAATCGCCGACAGCCCCCTTCCCTCCGCCATCGAGGGCGAAAAGGGCGCCATTCTCATCGGCAAGTGGGATACCATGTCCCCCCTCACCCTCTGTCTGCGCGGGCAGGAGCCGAAGCCCATTCCCATTGAGGACGACACCTCCCCCCTTTATGCCGAGCTGGACGCCTTTATCACCATGATCAAGCGCCGCGGCGGCAATGAGGGCTACCTCTCCATCTCGCTGGCAACCAGCCGTGTGCTTGATGAGATCGCCAAGCAGAATAAGCTCACCTTCTGCCAGACCTGCTGGAACATGGTGGTTCACCGCGACGACTAACCCCAACTCCTGCAAAAAAGCTCCCCATATGGGGAGCTTTTTGTATCGCCTTATCGACGGACGCTGCACACAAGCGGCCGTTTTTTGCCGTCTTTCACCGGCTTATTTCTTGCGGATTACCACAGCTGCACTCACCAGAAGCACTACAGCAGTCGCAACAGCCACATTTCCGGTGCTGCTTGCGCCGGTCGTGGGGTTCTTGGCGCCGTCGCCGCTAATGGTTTCGGGAACACGGACGGTGACGGAAGAGCCATCGCTGGGGGTCGGATGGGTTTCGCCGGGGTTCAGCACCTGACCGTTAACGGTAAATGTGCCCTCAGGCATGCCGTTTGTAATGGATACGCCCGGATTGACCGTCAGCTCCGAATGATAGTTGGTCAGTACCGTAAAGGACCCGCTCTCCGCTTCACTAATAACCGTCTCGGCATCTCCGCCTGCATAATAGAGCCCCGTGTTGTTATCTTTTACAACAAAAGCGCTGTTGCCGGTAAACGGAACAATATCCGAAACAAAAACACCGCCGGAAATGTCGCTCAAAAAGTCAGGATTGTTACCATCTTTTACAATCGGTCCTTTAAAAGTACCGCCGCTGATTATCAGCCTATGCTGTGCACCATCTTTTGGGGCACTGCTGGAAATCTCAACCTTACCATTGATAACGCTATTACCCTGTACGGTCACGCTCGGACCGGTATAGTCGGCATAACGGCAGACATCAAAAGCGACCATACCGTCAGCAGCAAAGATTGTGGTATCTTTAATCACCACATTACCATTGTTGTTGGAAAGAGTATAGTTAGGGTTGCTACGGTTCAGATTGCGGCCGTCAAGCTCCATATTCTCAAGCGTCAAGTTGCAGTAATTCTGGATAAGGATTTTTGCCTTTGTGCTGGTCAGGTTACCATTCTTAAAGGTAATGGTGGAATCCTTCAGCAGCTGGAAACCGTTTGTTTCAGTCCCGGTAGAGCCAACTGTCGTGCCATCAATATTATACGTGCAGTTGTTAAAATCTACGGTAAAATTCCTGCCGGAATTAACCACTATACCGTTGCCGGAGCAGTTCTTCATAACCACAATGGTTTCACCGTCTTGTACTGCATCAAATGCTTCTTTAAGGGTAGCATATTCCGTATTATCGATCTTGGCTACATTTGCACCCTCCGCCATCGCCATGACGGGCAGCATAACTGCTATCATCAGCAGCGCAAGAGCTATGCTTATTAGTTTCTTCATCTCTACTCTCCTTCTTTATTGATGTTTTCATCTGCCCGCAGGGCTGTGTGGCTGTG
>USBC01000189.1 GCA_900552845.1 uncultured Oscillospiraceae bacterium
GCCTGTCAACGCGACGCACAATGTCAGGGAGCATTTCTGTCTGCAAAAACCGTATGTGCTCTTGTCAAGCGAAGGTATTGATTGGCGTGCACAAATTGATTATAATCTACGCGAAAGGCATTCTCGACTCCACGGCTTGGCAGAACGGTCTTGGGGCAGGAGAACGACACCCTATCAAAAAGGAGGAAATACCATGGCAATGAATACCGATGCCGCTCTGCGGCGCAGCGTCATCTATGAAATTTATGTGCGCAGTCACACCCCGGAGGGAACCTTCCGTGCTATCGAACCGGATCTGGATCGGATCGCCGCGCTGGGGGTGGATATTGTCTGGTTTATGCCCGTTCACCCCATCGGCGAGCTGAATAAAAAGGGGAGCCTGGGCTGCCCCTATGCCAACCGTGATTACCGTACGGTCAACCCCGAATACGGCACGCTGGAGGATTTTCTGCATTTAGTAGAGGCGATCCATCAGCGCGGTATGAAGTGCATCATTGATGTGGTGTATAATCACACCTCACCCGATTCTACGCTGGTGACGGAGCACCCTGATTTCTTCTACTACAAGCCGGACGGCACCCGCGGCAACAAGGTGGGCGACTGGACCGATGTGGTAGACCTTGATTATGAAAACCGCGGTCTGTGGCAGTATCAGATCAATACGCTGTGCTACTGGGCGCAGTATGTCGATGGCTTCCGCTGTGATGTTGCCAGCACGGTTCCCGTAGCATTTTGGCAGGAGGCACGCCGCGCCGTGGAACAGGTGCGTCCCGATGCCATCTGGCTGGGAGAAAGCGTACACCTGGCGCACATTCAGGCCTTCCGGGAGATGGGCTTCTATGCCGCGACCGATACGGAATTGTTCACGGCTTTCGATATCCTGTACCCCTACGACCTGTGGCCGCTGTATGAGGATGTAACTGAGGGACGGCTGCCGCTTTCCCGCTGGTTTGATGCCGTAGATTATCAAGAAGTGAGCTTTGACAGTTGCTACAATAAGCTGCGCTGTCTGGAAAACCACGATAACCGCCGTGCAGCAGACCGCTTCCCCGAGGAGAAAAAGCTGCTGGCGTGGACGGCACTGAATTACTTTATGAAAGGCACCGTCCTGCTATATGCCGGCGAGGAGATCTGTGCGAAGCATACACCCTCCCTTTTTGAAAAAGAACCGATCGACTGGAACGGAGGGCGGGATATCAGCGCTTATCTTGCCAAACTTGCCGCCATTAAAAAACAGCTGCCTACCGACGAACTGTTCCGCATTTCCGCCGATGACACCCAAGGCATTGTGACCGCAAGCTATGCCGGTCCCGCTGCGCACGCAGTCGGTGTGTTTCCGCTGGCAGGCAAGGGTGGGACGGCAACGGTTGAGCTGCCCGATGGAAGCTATTATGATGCCCTGTCCGGCAGCGAGGTGACTGTCGCCGGCGGCAAGCTTTCGGTCGGTGACACGGCGGTCATTATCCCCGAAGCGCAGGCAAAAAGGTAACAAGCACTATCGGATACCGCTTTGTGGGCGGGCTATGTGGAAGCCCCGGCAGCGCCGAGGCGCCCGCAGCATTACAAGGCGTTGCCATCGAATCCCTCACAGCGCCGCAAACGGTATAACAAAAAGGAGCAGGCAACTGCCTGCTTCCCGTAAAACCGTATCAGGATAGAAAAAACGAATGGTCATAAGAAAAATCTCTTATGACCATTCGTTTTGGTACGGATGTTCATAACCAACCTAAAATCTACATTGAAAATCCGGCTGAAAGCTCACATATTTCCCCGTACATTTGCCGATTTACTTCCTCTTTGCTATGATTATAATACAAAACATTAAGGAGGCAGTTTTTATGGAAAAGTATATTACAGACGAACGCACGGGACTGAGATATGAATTGGTCGGTGACTATTACCTTATCACCGGAGATGATGAGCCGGAGGAAGAACAGAAGCCAATCGGAATATGGGGGCAGCGACATCTTCGTTATCTCAAGGAGCATCACCGTGTGCGATATGCCAACCTGCTGACCAGCGGAAAAATGAATGCCTATCTCGCAGATATTGACCGGCAGGCGGAAGAACTTTTTCTCCGGCTGGTAAAGCAAATGGCAGATGCAGATGGCATTACAGAAAAACTGAAAGCTTGCGACCAAATGAAATGGGTCGGGCGGATGAACAGTATTCGAGACCGTGTAACTGAAATTGTGAACAATGAACTTATACTCATATAAAAAACAGAGGTCGATGCCTTTTGGGGGGTATCGACCTCTGTTTTTGGGTATTATATCACTTGTGCTGCGTGGAACAATTCTCAGCCTGCAACCTCAAGAAGTTTCTTGCTAACTCTTGCCTGTACATCAATATAGTAAACAAGCTCTGCGTCATTCAGATCTTCACTTTCCCACTTGTCAAATTTCTCGACCATATCAGCATACTTGCTCATATACTTTGTATAATCGGCAAGCAGGCTGACATCGCTCGGATTGTCACTGTATTTTTTCATAAACGCAACATATTCATCGATAAACGCCTCATAGCTGTCCATGGCGGCGTCCTCCCGTGGGCCGCCATGCCTTTAACTGCTGGGAATGACAGAAAGAAAGCAGCGGCCTTGATTTC
>USBC01000190.1 GCA_900552845.1 uncultured Oscillospiraceae bacterium
CTCCCGCGTAGCTCGTCTGCCCCCGCTGATTCACCGGGTTGCCGAAGTACCAGTTGTCCAGCAGGCCGGGGTTGCACGGAAACGCCTTGGTGGTGATGATCCTGCCGGTGATGGAGATGTTGTCTCCCGCTTCGTATGGCGCGGGGGCGTTGATGTTGTCACGCGCCTGCGCCTGCTGGGCAGGGGTGAGGGTCTGGGGGGTGTTGTATTTTACGGCATTATTCAATTCGTCTTGTACGCTGGCGTTTCCGCTTGCTTGAATGTCGTCCGCTGTCAAAGTTACGTTGCCGCTGTCGCTGGGAGATTTTTCGTTTACGGAGCTAACTGATCCGCTTCCGTCAATGCCCATCCGCGAAACAGAGTACGACACAGCAGGGTCGCCTGTGTTAAAGTTTGTAGTACTGCGCGTCCACAAATATTTTCCCTGCGGGACAGAAGGAATTGTTGTGCTCCAGCTTCCCGATGGAACTATTGTGCCGCTGTCCGATACAATGTATTCCGCCGTTACGCCTGTAACGGTAGCAGGTGCGCCGGTGTCACCTTTGTCTCCTTTGATTTGATACCAACTGTACGCCTGCCAGTCTGTGGGAGCGGTTTCTGCCGTGCCGGAATAAACGCCCATCCAGTCATCAGGGTTGTCGCCGATGCTATGACTGTTTGCCGTGGGCTGCTGCGATGCATACTTGATCCAAACATGGCTTGCGTCGCCGGTATCACCCTTGGCACCGTTGGACACAGCGAACGTAAAATATGTACCGTCCGACCGGATAAATCGGTATGTATCTACCAGATCCACCGTGGACAGCTTTTCAAACTCCGTCAGGCGCAGAACACCGGTCTCATCGCAGGGCGCAATGGAAACACTGACGCCCGCAGCCTCCAGCTGCATGGCAGGACGCGCCACGGCGTTGTGCTCCATGCCGCTGATGATGAGATGATCTCCGGTGCGCAGGACTCCCTTCATAATCATATTTAAGCTCATGGTGACGCCACTGGTAAAAATGGCATAGCTGGGATCGCTGCCGCCGCCGAATAAGGTGCAAAGATCCTCCCGCACATTTAGGGTAGAAAGGGCAGCCTCGGCGGTGGCACGGTAGCTGGAACGGTTGACATTGACGCCAACCTTTTCAATATAATCCTTCATTGCCTGTCCAACCCCCGGTGCCTTGGGAAAGCTGGTTGCACCGTTATCTAAATAGATTTGTTTCATGGGCTCCTCCGTTCTCCTTTTGCGGGAATAGTGAGATTGACTTTATTGTAGCACCGCAGGGCGGTAAAAACAAGTACAGGGCTTCTTTACCCTATGCGGTGCGGCGCGTCCCCGTGCAAGAGAACGGGACTGCCCTTGTACATAAGATGGTATGGGGCGCGGCCCCAAATTGCCCAAAGGGGGCACTACCATGGAGTATCTCGCAACTTTTCCCAACCAGATGCAGGCGGTGGAATATGCCCGTGCGCTTTCTGCGCGTGGGATCCCCCACCGGCTGATGCCCCGTCCCCGCACATTGGAGGCAAGCTGCGGGACTGCAGTGCGCTTTTCCAGCAGGCTGCCGGCGGAGACCCTGCGGACAATCGCACCGGTCAAGGCGCTGTATCGGGTGGAAGCGGGCGGTTATTATCCGGTTGGGTAAAAACAGCGGCGGCGTCTCTCCTACAAAAAAGGGCGGGCGCCGCCCCTTTGGGGATTGCGGAGCAGCAGCATATATGAGAAAATAGACTAACATTATGAATACTTCGACTAAGGGCGCCGAATTCTCTTATGCTATAATAAACCCAAGAACATAAGCCCTGCGGCACGGAATCCCGTCGTAGGGGAAAGGATATAGAATATGCAAGGATTTTTACTCTCCATCAGGGTCGTCACCCCGATCCTGCTGATGCTTGGTGTAGGCATGCTGGTGCGGCGCTTGGGGTGGGTAGACGAAAAATCGCTGAATGTGATGGACCGTCTGGGCTTTAAGCTGCTTCTGCCAACCCAACTCTTTTACAGCCTGTACCGTGCGGAATGGGATATTTCGGCTTACGGGAAGCCGCTGCTGGCTTCTATTGTCATCATTCTGATTATTTTGGTGCTGGCGCTGCTCATCTTCGGCAAACTGGAGCCGGACCCGAAGCGGCGCGGACCGGTCATTCAGTGTGAGATCCGTGTGAATTTCGTCATCTTCGGCATGGCGATCATCGCCTCGCTGTATGGCAGCGAAAGCACCGGGTTAATCGCTCTTATGGCAGCAATCATCATTCCGTTTACCAGCACCATTTCTGCCATTCTGTTCGAGGTGTACCGCGGCGGCAAAGTGAAGCCTGCCATGCTGCTGCTCAATATCGTGAAGAACCCTTATCTGATCGGAGCGGCGCTGGGGCTTATCTTCCTGCTGCTGCGTATCCCGCTGCCCCAGCCCGTAGAAAAAACGGTAAGCGACATCGGCGGCATGGCAACGCCATTCTGCCTTATCGTGCTGGGCGGCAGTATCCATCTTTCCCGCTTTGGCGATTATGGGCGCTCGCTGTGGCTGGCGGTACTGGGCAAGAGCGTGGTCATTCCTCTTGTTTTTATCCCGTTGGTGGTGCAGGCGGACTTCCGCGGAGAACCACTGGCGGCGCTGGCAG
>USBC01000191.1 GCA_900552845.1 uncultured Oscillospiraceae bacterium
TAATGGTCGCGGCGGTGGGCAAGCGCTTGGTCGTACCGGATAGTTGTCTCGGCGGTTCCGAAAAAAACGAATCACAGTCTGCAGAACAAGAAGGGGAAAACACGCGAAAACAGATTTAACCGATGCATCTGCACAAGGTGTATAGCTCAGCAAAATACCACCAAAGAGCTGCCAAAGCAATAGGACCTTTAGAACTATTTAATACATTTTTGCGCAAAAGCCTCCGAAGTTCACGTTTATTTTACAATTATCGGCTTGTTTGTCCTCACTTTTGAGGACAGACAGAGCCGTTTTTTTTTGTTATAATTTACTTAGAGAGGTGTAATGATACATATCTGACTTAATTTCTGTCTACATTATTGAGAAAGGAGGATGGCTTGATGCAGAAAATCGTGGTCGATATGCAGAATTTTTTGTTCGCCGACGCTGTGGTGAACGCTTTTAAAAACTCGGACTACGATATTGATGTAGTACGCGCAGAGTCCCCGAAAGATACCGTCGAGCTATGTCAGGTTTTCAAACCATTTGCTCTTGTAATGGAGGTGACGGGTTACACCCCGTGTATGCTGTGCGAAAGATTGAAGCTTCGCAATGAAATTAAAACGGTGTGTCCCGAATGCAAGATAGCCCTTATAGTGGACTCCAACACCGAAAAGCAAGCGGCAAAGGTTATTAGGGATGCTAAGAAGGACGGTCTTATAGATCAGTTTTTCCATAGCTCTATGACTGCCGAATACCTGATGGATCAGATTTATTCGATGTAATTAAACACAAGGAAAGAGAGGGAACAATACAATGAAAAAACGAAAATTTCTCGGTATTCTGCTCGCTGTTGCAACATTTCTGTCAGCGGTGCCGTTAACGGCGTCGCCTGTCGGCGCGGCGGAGGACACGGTTGAGGTCTCTACGTGGGAAGAACTGAAGAAAGCACTGGAATATACGACCGTTTGCTCGGTGGTGAAGGTGGTTAAGGACATCGAAACAAAGTCTCTGAACGGACACACCGGTCTGCATCAGGACAACATCATCTTCATGACGATGGCCATGGACAAGGTGCTGGATCTGAACGGACACACCGTCAATGCGTATGTTAAATACTATTCGGAGGTCGGGCAGGGGTATCTGATCAATGTCAGCCATGAGGATGCCCGGCTGACCATCCGCGACAGCGTGGGGGGCGGCGCCCTGATCGGCGAGTTTAATCAGGAATTTTACTTTCAGTTCATCAATGTGAGTGGAGGAACGCTGGTGATGGAGAGCGGCACGGTCAAGATGCTGTGTCCCTCCAAGGATGATCAGTATAAGAAGTGTGCCGTCAGTGTCTCCGGTACGGCGATCTTTAACGGCGGCGAGGTGCTGACGCAGGTGACCAGTCCCGGAGGAGAGAGGGAGGAGCGGTATCTTTCCCGCCGGCTGCAAGCCATTCGGGGAGAAGCAGGCGGCAGCGTCACCATCAACGGCGGCACCTTCGACCGGGTGGTTCTGCACAGCGCCCCCACACCGGAGAACCTGGGAAAGTGTGAGCTGGTGGTAAACGGCGGCTTTTTCCGGCAGTCCATCGCTCTGATCCTGGTCGGCGATGTCTATGCCAGCAATTTCGATCATCTGCCCATGCAGATCAACGATGCGTATTTCATGCGCACCACCGATAAGCTGGACCCGTGCCGTCTGGCGATAAGCGGGAGGTTGCAAAGTTTTTATGACAGAAACTGGGATTACCGGTTACTTTATAACGATATTCCGGGCGCGACTTTCGATGATGCACTGAGTATGATGGATGATCTAATACCGCACCTTATCAGTGAAAACGGCGCAGTCTTTACCGATGTGCACGACGGAAACTGGTATGTGCGGGGCAATATGCGCCAGTGGGTTGAAAACGGCGGGCCGATCATGATTTTCCAGGGTACGTCGTTCGGCGTGCAGGGCGGCATAGCCAAGGTGATCTCCAACGCCTACGGCGTGAAGGAGGTTCTGCTGGACGGCGAGCCGATGGAATACGGCGAGCGAGGCTCCAGCGCGCCGCAGGTGGATACCACCGCAGAGAATGAGCACAAGGTGACGTTTGTTGTGTGTCCGATTTCCCCCATGCTGCGTGCGGTCGGATACAGCTATCCCTACGGAGCCGGGTATGAATCCAGCTATGTACGGCTGGTCGTCGAGGATATAAAAGGGCAGGATACTCATCATTACGAGTTCTCGGACTACGAGGATAAGCCGTTTTCGTTGAGTTACCCCATCAATGAATCCAATGTGGATACACTGACCACCATGGAGCTGCAGTATACCCTTATGCTGACGGCAAACGGGGAAAGGAAGCCGGTTATGCACGGCTACAAAGGCGCAAAGGTGGCGCAGTGGGTAGATCGGTCTCAAGCTATAGAGGATGTCTATGTGAATATCAGCCAGCCCTTGGTGCAGGGTGATTATACAAGCGGAGCCATTACTGCGGACGAAAGCGCTCCTTATACAGCGGAAGATTTGACGGGCTACTGGGAACACGATGATTGGGACCTTAACGGAAAGAACAGCGTTCCCGCAACTCCGGGTGATAAGT
>USBC01000192.1 GCA_900552845.1 uncultured Oscillospiraceae bacterium
AATCTTGACGGCAAAGGACATACCATTTCCAACATCTCCATCGGAACAGAAAGTACTCCGCTGGAATCTGATGTATTTGGCTTGTTTGGTGCGACAGGCGGCAAAATCAGCAACTTGAATCTGGACGGTGTCACAATTTGCGGCATCGCAAAGAATGTTTCCGGTTATGTGATCGGTTTAGCAGGTGCGCTCGCTGGCTCTGCCAGCGGTCCGATTGAGAACTGTCATGTGACGAATCTGAGCATGACGATGAATACACCGGACAGCGGCTGGACGGTAGCCTACTGGATCGGCGGTCTCGTGGGTGCTCTGGATGGGAGTCAGTATATCGAGGAATGCAGCGCCTCCGGCAAAATTACTGAAAAGTCCGGTAAGGGCTCCATTGGCGGATTGATCGGTGAGCTTGGGAGAGCGGCAACGATCACCTACAGCCACGCTGATGTCGCGCTGGATGTAGAGTCGGTTTATTCCGGCGGTGCTAATGTCGGCGGCTTGATTGGCAAGGGAAACGGTTATAAAGACCCTGAAACTGTTATCAGCAACTGCTTTGCCACGGGGAATGTCAAAGGCGGTGCATATTCCGGCGGCTTTGCAGGCAGTCTTTATGGTCTGAATATCAAAAACTGCTACGCGACCGGCGATGTAACGGACGCCTTTGTATCGATGGCGACCTTTGCCGGAACAGATAGCTCTAGCAGCGATGCATACGGCTCGGTCACGAACTGCTATACGACCGGTACGGTGAATGGTACAGCTGCCTATCGGTATGCCTTTGCGATGCAGGATGCGACTGAGAGAAGTCCAATCACAAACTGCTATTTTGCAGATGCGAACAGCGCGATCAAAAACCAGAATGAAACCGCAGAGCCCAAAACCTTGGAGGATATGCAGACCGAGGAATTCAAAGACTCGCTCAATGCAAGCGACCCAACAAACGGTTGGATTTTCCGTGAGGGCAAAACGCCCCTTTGCGGTGCGGAGCCGGCGGATTACGCCGCAGTTGATGCTGCGCTGGGCAAGATCCCCAAAGACCTGACAGCGTACACCGAAGAATCTATTGAGACGCTGAACGCTGCGGCAGAAGCTGTGATCCGCGGCAAGGTCATCGCAAAGCAGGCTGAAGTAGATGCAATGGCGGCGGCTATTGAACGCGCGATCTCTGATCTTGTCTTCAAACCTGCCGATTATACCGCAGTTGATGCAGCCATCGCAAAGGCGAATGCTCTGAACGAGAACGATTATATAGATTTTTCCGCTGTGAAAGCAGCACTTGAAGCTGTTGTGCGCGGCAAGAATATCACAGAGCAATTCGAAGTGGATGCAATGGCAAAAGCCATTGAAGATGCCATCGCAGCGCTGGTCAAAAAGCCTTCCTCCGGCGGCGGCCCTTCTTCCGGCGTTTTCTTCCCGAGCTATCCCGTGACTATCCCCGGCAAAACGGAGAACGGCACCGTGACCGTCAGCACGAAAAATGCTACCAGCGGCAGCACCGTGACGATTACCGTCAAGCCGGACGACGGCTTCAAACTGGATGAACTCACCGTGATTGACAAGAACGGAAATGAGCTGAAACTGACTGACAAGGGTAACGGCAAATATACCTTTACCATGCCCGCCAGCAAGGTTGAAGTCAGTGCTACCTTTGTCAAGGAAGTTGAGACAAGCCCGTTCGGTGATGTGTCCACCAGCGCCTACTACTACGAGGCCGTGAAGTGGGCGCAGGAAAAGGGCATTACCGGCGGTATCGGCAACGGCCTCTTTGGGCCGAACCAGCCCTGCACCCGCGCACAGATCGTCACCTTCCTGTGGCGTGCTGCCGGTTCTCCCGAACCCAAGGCTATGAGCAGTTTCGCCGATGTGTCCACTGATGCCTATTATGCAAAGGCAGTTGCATGGACGGTGGAGAACGGTATCACCACCGGCACAGGCGATGGTAAATTCAGTCCTGACGCCACCTGCACCCGTGCCCAGAGCGTGACTTTCCTGTTCCGTGCCATTGGTAAGCTGGTCGATAGCAAGGCAGAGTTCAGCGATGTTCTTACCGATAGCTACTATGCAAACGCTGTGGCATGGGCGGTGGAGAACGGCGTCACAAACGGCATTGGTGATGGCCTGTTCGGGCCGGACAATAGCTGCACCCGCGCACAAATCGTCACTTTCCTTTACAGAGCCTATCAGGGGAAGTAAGGCGAATCGGCAATCCAATAAAAAGCTCCCGCTGAGATCATCCTCGGCGGGAGCTTTTTACTCTGCACGGCAGGGAATTGGCGTGGAACATTGCTGCAATGCGAATACTTGACGTATATACCGAAAGCTGTTAGGCGCTCCAATGTGTTATGATAATTCTATCATACATATTGGAGCGCTTTTCCAGAAAGGAGTGTGCGATTTGGCGGAAAAGCGCAAAGATAGGAATGGGCGGGTCCTCAAGACCGGAGAAAATCAGCGCAAAAACGGCACCTATGAATGGCCTATGCCCTTGCGTTGGGGAAGCCAACCCTGCTGATCCACCCTAATACATGGAAAAAGAAATGGCTGAATGT
>USBC01000193.1 GCA_900552845.1 uncultured Oscillospiraceae bacterium
CTTGCCTGCGGCGCCCGAACTACCCACTTAGCTCTCCGGCACTTCCTCCGGCGCATTTTCTATAATGATCTGGCAGGCGCGCATGGCACAAAGCGCCGTGCGGTGGCTCTCCGGTGTAACGCCGGCACAGCAGGCGGCGTCCACATAAATGGGAACCTCCGGCAGATAGGCGCGCAGCAGCAGTGCGTTGCTGATCACACAGATATCGGTGCAAAGCCCGATCAGGGTAATGCTTTCGATGGGGCTGGTCTCATTCAGGGTGCGCAGCCGCTCGCCCAGTACCGTGCTGCCAAAGGTCGGCTTATCAATGATGTCGACAGCGTAAGGCTGCAGTGGGGCAGCAAGCTGCCAGCCATTGGTACCCGTAATACAGTGGGGAACCGGCAGCGCCCTGCCCTCGCGGGTGCTCAGGTAACCGGCACCGTGGGTGTCACGGGTAAAAAGCACCAGCCCCTCAAATTCACGGATCTTCCGCTCGGCACGGGGCAGCATGGCGGCAGCCTCGGCGGTGCCCAGTGCACCGGTAACAAAATCGTTTTGCAGGTCGATAGCGACTAAAACTTTCATAGCGTCTCCTTTTTGGCTTCATCGGGTTTTTGCAGCATCAGCAAAAGCGGCAGTAATAGCAGCAGGCAATCCCACCGAATGGCGAGCAGTCCATATCGGAACACCAGCAGATTGCCGGCAACGGCGCCCAGCGCAAAGAAAATAATAACCGCAAAATACAAGGCGCCGCGGCGCAGCTCTTCCCGATCGTGGGCAATGTGGTATTCGTGCAGCGCCTGAACACCGGCACGCAGATTGCCGATGCACATGGTGGTGGCAATACCGTTGCCCTCAATTTTGCGGAAGGCCTGTACCTGAATCCCGCAGGCGAGAGAGGTAAGGCTGTTGGCGGCAAGATGATGCTCCGGCGGGAAAAAGCTGACCGAAAAAAGAATGAGGATTTCGACAGCAAGGGCAAGCTGCCGCCAGTGCAGGCGGCTGAGATGCCCAAAGCGGGTGCGGACGGCTGCCGCCAGAGCAATGCCGATGGCAAAGCTGACCACCGGCAGCAGATAGCGCAGGCTGTCGGTGGGACGCCCCTCCGAGACGGCGACGGCAAATAAAAGGATATTGCCGGTTTGTGCATTGGCAAAAACCTTACCCCGCGCCATATAGCTGTAAGCGTCCATGAATCCGCCTGCCAGCGCCAGCAAAAAGCCGACGGACAGGGAGGAGGACATTTGACGGTTCTGCTTCATGGCTTACTGCTTTCCGGTGGAGCCGAAACCGCCGCGGGAGGGATTGCCAAGCGATTCGCACTCCTCAAATTCAATGGCAGGCTGGTGCCCCATGATACGGAACTGGGCAATGCGGTCGTTCGCCTCGATGCGGCAGTTGCGGGTGGCATAGACCGGCATCTTCCATTCGTCTTCATCGCCGCAATAGCTTTCATCTACAACGCCCATGGAATTGGACATCAAAATGCCGTAATTGCGGAAGGTGGAGCTGCGGGGCAGGACATGGGCTTCATAGCCGTGGGGCAGCACCATGGCAATGCCAAGGGGAATATAGCGGGCTTCGCCCGCCTTCAGCTCTATCGTTTCGGCGGCGCGCAGGTCAATCCAATCACTTTTGCCGTCGATGTAGCGCAGCTTTTCAATTTTGTCACTGAGATAGCGGATACGGATTTTCGGCATGGAAGCACTTCCTTTTTAATGAGTTTTTTCACTTCAGGCTGCGGTAGTACAGCCCACGGGTGAATGCGCCGGCGGGGGCGGCGCCGGTCTGGTACATTTTCAGCACGGCGTCGCACTCGGCGGGACTTTCGGTGGTAAAGCGCAGCGTAAGAAAATCGCAGAAATCCCACTCCGGCAGGCGGTCGGAAAGGAACAGCGGGCGGGGATTGAGCAGATGAGTGTACTGCCGCTGCCCGCATTGCAGCGGGAAATCCTCCCCACGGCGGTCGGTAATGTGGTTGACGCCGCGGCAGTCCCCGCAGCCGGCGGCGGTTTTGCCGGGGCAGTTGCGCAGAAGCATAAGCGGCAGATGCCCATAGGCAATGATGCCGAGGGGGACGGGGCTTTCGAGGCTGCGGGCGGCGGTGCGCTCACACTCAAAGGAAAGCGTAAGCTCCGCGCAGCCAAACTCGGCTGCCTGCCGCGCGGCGGGGGAATTGATGATATTCAGTCCGTAATCGCCGGTGATGGCAAGTCCTGCCTCCCGTGCCATTAAAAGAGTGCCCAGATTGCCGCACAGGGCGGCAGTCAAGCCATACTCCTTCAGCCGGCGGAGGGTGCGCATCACCGTTTCCTCCTGCTCGACGGGGCAGAACGCCGGCAGCTCCGCCAGCAGGCGTCCGCCGCAGCTTTCTATCAGCTCCGGGTGCTCGGCAAGCTCCCAAAGCGGCAGGCTGAGCCGTCCGGCGCCCCGCCGAATGGCGGGGCTTGCCTGCGCTGCCGCCGCCAGGCGACAGCGCAGCTCGGCGGCGCCCTGCGGGCGCCGCCGGCCCGGCCGCGCCACTGCCCCCGCCGGCGCCGGCGGCTAGGGGAT
>USBC01000194.1 GCA_900552845.1 uncultured Oscillospiraceae bacterium
CGAAGCAGCCGGCAGTCGCTGGGAATCCGGCGGCGCCGAGGGCTACACCATTGAGCCGTGCGAGACTGATTTTACCGGTACGCGGGTGACGCTGCACCTCAAGGACGATACCGAGGACGAAAAGTACAGCGAATTTCTGGAGGAATACCGCCTTTCCGAGCTGGTGAAAAAATATTCCGACTATATCCGCTACCCCATCACCCTTTTGATGCCGCAGTACCGCCCCAAGGCGGTGCCGGAGGGAGAAGATGCCCCCGAAAAGCCCGAATATGAGACCGTCTGGGAGGAGACCACCCTCAACAGCATGATCCCGCTGTGGCGCAAGCAGAAGAGCGAGGTCACGCCGGAGGAGTACAACGACTTCTACAAGGGAAAGTTCTATGATTACGAGGATCCGGCGCTGGTGATCCACACCCGCACCGAGGGCAGCGCTACTTTCAATTCTCTGCTGTTTGTTCCGGCACATGCCGCAATGGATTACTACACCACCGGCTACGAAAAGGGCTTGCAGCTTTATTCCCGTGGCGTTCTTATCATGGAAAAGTGCGCCGACCTGCTGCCCGATTATTTCAGCTTTGTGCGGGGTTTGGTGGACAGCGAGGATCTTTCCCTCAACATCAGCCGTGAGATGCTGCAGCATGACCGCCAGCTCCAGCTTATTGAGCGTGCATTGGAGCGCCGCATCAAGGGTGAGCTGGAAAAGCTGCTTACCAATGAGCGGGAGAAATATGAGGCGCTGTGGAAGGAGTTCGGCACGCAGCTGACCTACGGCTTGTGTCTGGATTACGGCGCCCACAAGGATACCCTGCAGGATCTTTTGCTGTTCTATTCCTCCACCGAGAAGAAGCTGACTACCTTGAAGGAGTATGTCAGCCGCATGAAGGAGGGGCAGGAAGCCATCTACTACGGCTGCGGACGCACCGTGGAGGCGGTGGACGCTTTGCCGCAGGCGGATCAAATCAAGGAAGCCGGCTACGAAATGCTGTACATGGTGGGGCAGGTCGATGAATTTGCCATCAAGACGCTGCGGGAATATGACGGCAAGAAGTTCCTCAATATCCGCACCGATGAAATTGATCTTTCCACTGAGGAGCAAAAGAAAGCGCTAGCCGAGGAGAACGAGGCGGCTGCCGATCTGTTTGCCGCAATGAAGGAGGCGCTGGGTGAAAAGGTACACGCCGTTCGCTTTACCGACAAGCTGAAATCCCACCCGGTTTGCCTTTCCACCGAGGGCGGACTTTCGATGGAAATGGAGCAGACCCTCAATGCCATGCCCGGTCGGGAGGGACGCTTTAAGGCAGAGGTCGTGCTGGAACTGAATCCCGAGCACCCCGTGACTGCCAAGCTGAAGGAATACGCCGTGACCGACAAGGAAAAGCTGGCGGACTATACCAAGCTCCTCTATGCCGAGGGGTGTCTCATCGGCGGTGTGCCGATCGAGGAGCCGGCAGAGCTGTGCCGGCTGATCACCGGACTGATGGAGCATTAAAAACACGAGCAAAGCCTGCCGAGGGCGGATCGGTCTCGCAGGAAACTGCTGAACACCGAAAGTGGCAAAGCAATTTTTGCGGCACAGAACCACTGCGATAAGGTGCTGTGGCTTTACATTCTGCGCCCCAACAACGTGGGGCGATGCGAGCACATCTGCAACGCAAGCTACGCGGTAAGCACAGAAGTCTGTGGGCTGCACATCGGAGAAAAGCTGGTGCAGGACTGCCTTGCCATGGGCAAAACGCTGGGCTTTGGTGTGATGCAGTTCAACGCGGTGGTGGCGACCAACCTGCATGCCCGCCACCTGTACGAGCGGCTGGGCATTACCCAGCTGGGAGTCATTCCCCGTGGGTTCCGCATGAAGGACGGGCGCTACGAGGATATCTGCCCCTACTACAAGGAACTGTAATGCAGCTGAAGAGCCGTCCCGCGTGGGGCGGCGCATAAGACGATGGTCATGTTTTAAGAGAGAACAGCGTGATGAAAGACACGCTGTTCAACTTTTTGCTGTATGTTTGATCCTCTCGGAAAGAATGCTCTGGGGCAGGAATCCGATGCAGGCAAGACTAGTATTCACATCCTGCGCTCGATGTCCGCTGCTCTTGTCGGAAGCGCTGACATACACTTTGCAGAGAGAAAAGATCCGTTTGACCGTCTGTGCTGCTTCCAAATCGGCGAGTCGATGCTCCGAGCTTTCCGGATTTTTGATAGGTCGCACTTCTATAATCGTCATTCCGAAAGAGCTGTGTGTTGCGGAAGCCATGTTCCTTTGCGTAACGGCAGAGGTAGGCTTTTTCCCAAAACAGTTGGTATATTCATCATTTAGATCGCTGTAAAAATAGCAGACGTTTTCCATCTCCCTGTATAACTGGTTTTTATGCTGAAGTACGGCAAAAGTCCCACTTACCTGTGTCATGGTAAGTGGGACTTTTAGTTACATTTCTCCAATGGAGCAGCCGTCAGTCTGTTGTCTGCCCTTTCTTTTTCTTTGTAAGCGCAAT
>USBC01000195.1 GCA_900552845.1 uncultured Oscillospiraceae bacterium
CTGAGGATCAGCTCCTCCACACGGGCCTCACTCTCGTCGGAAAGCTTATAGCCCCGAGCGTTGAACACCTTGATGCCGTTGTGCTCATAGGGGTTGTGGGATGCCGAGATGACGATGCCCGCATCCGCCTGCTCCAGCACCGTCAGATACGCCACCGCCGGCGTGGGAATGACCCCCAGCAGCACCACATCGGCACCGCCCGCCATCAGTCCGCTGGCAAGTGCCGACTGCAGCATATCACCGGAAAGTCTGGTATCCCGTCCGATGACCACGGCAGGGCGCTCGCCGGGATGCTCCGAGCGGATCACCTCCGCCAGCGCCATACCCACCTCAGTGGCACGGCGAAGGGAAAGATCGCGATTGGCAATGCCGCGAATGCCGTCTGTTCCAAACAGTCTGCCCATATCGTTTCGTCTCGCTTTCTCAATCAGTTTTGGTTCCGCCGTTCCAGCGGAAATGCCCCGAAATGGGGTGGTTGCGGTGGCAGCGCAGCAGGGCGTCCTCCTCCCTTTTGGGCTGTCCGCTGTTGTGAATGAGATACGTTATCCCGTCCCTGTTCCGCTTATCGGAGATAATGCCGATGTGCCGTCCCTCAAAGGTCACGATATCCCCCGGCTGCCATGCGGCGATATCCTCCGGATCGGTAGTCAGGCTTTCGGCGTACCGCTCAAAAAACACTCGCAAATTCGGCACCCGGCGAAAGTCGATGTTGGGGTCGGGATTCCCCTGCACCCGCGGGTAAAGGGAGGTATTTTCCGCAATATCGGCGTCGATCAATGTCTTGAGGTCGTAGCCCGCATTCTGAAGGGCGCGCCACACCACATCGGTGCAGACACCCCTGTCCTCCGGCGGGTAGCCGCCGGCAAAATAGCCGGGATCGTATTTGGGGTGATTTTCGGCGTCCCTGCGCGCCCCCAGCAGGATATCGGTATAGTCATCGATACCGTCGCCGTCGGCGTCCAAGGGGCTTTGCAGCGTTACGATGCCGAAATTCTCCGCCGTATAAGTTCTATGGGGCAAAAGGTTCCAATAGTCCAGCCCCAGTAAGACAAGCCCGACTGCCAGCGCTGCCAATAGCACCGGCAGCAGGCGGTTTTTCCGCTTTTCCATGGCTCAGAATTGCAGCGTCATCTGGGCGTCCGGCACGCCGTCCGGTGCCTCCAGATGGAGGTGGTTATAGGCAAGGCGGGTCACGCAGCGTCCCCGCGGCGTTCTTGCCAAAAAGCCGATCTGCATAAGGTACGGCTCGTAGACATCTTCCAGCGTTACGCTTTCCTCCCCTACGGCGGCGGCAAGGGTATCCAGCCCAACAGGTCCGCCGTTGTAATTCTGAATGATGGTGGAGAGGATTCGACGGTCTACCCGATCCAAGCCGAGGTAGTCCACCTCCAGCCGTTCCAGCGCCTCGGCGGCAATTTCCGGTGTGATGACACCGCTGCCCTGCACCTGCGCAAAGTCACGAACCCGCTTCAAAAAGCGGTTGGCAATGCGGGGCGTGCCGCGGCTGCGGCGGGCAAGCTCCATGGCGCCCTCGGCTTCACAGGGAATGCCGAGGATACCGGCGGAGCGGGTAACGATCTGCGAAAGCTCCTCCGGCGTGTAAAGCTCCAGCCGGAACACGACACCGAAGCGATCCCGCAGCGGTGCGGAAAGCTGACCGGCACGGGTGGTGGCGCCCACCAAGGTGAATCGGGGCAGATCGATGCGAATGGAGCGGGCGCTGGGGCCTTTGCCGATGATGATATCGAGGGCGTAGTCCTCCATGGCGGGGTACAGCACCTCCTCCACGCTGCGGTTCAGGCGATGGATCTCATCAATAAACAGGATATCGTTTTCATTGAGGTTGGTAAGCAGTGCGGCAAGGTCGCCGGGCTTTTCGATGGCAGGCCCGCTGGTAATGCGGATATTGACCCCCATTTCCGCTGCGATGATCTGCGACAGGGTGGTCTTGCCCAAACCGGGAGGCCCGTAAAGCAACACATGATCCAACGGCTCGCTGCGGAGCCGTGCCGCCTGCATAAAGACCGACAGATTTTCCTTGACCTGCTCCTGCCCGATGTATTCCTCAAGGGTGCGCGGGCGAAGCGAAAACTCATTGTCGCGGTCGTTTTCCGTCATCTCGGGCGCAACAAAGCGGTTTTCCAGATCCATCTCGTATTCCGGCTGTTTGCCTCTGTCGAACATGGTGTGATCTCCTCTCTTTGGGAGTAGTCGGTAATGGTTTCCTCCGGGGCAGGCAGGGCGCAGCCCGTTCCGGCTTTGCCGGAACAAAGCAGGCTTCGCCTGCTTTCGCCGCCCTGCGGGCGGGGGGGGGGGGGGGGGCCCCCCCCCCCCCCCCCCCCCAAAAAAAAAAGAAAATTATATTCGGGTAGAGGATGTATGGGCTGGGGCCCCCCCCCCCCCCCCCCCCCCCGACGGGC
>USBC01000196.1 GCA_900552845.1 uncultured Oscillospiraceae bacterium
GGGGGGGGCGGGGTCGTTTTGGGGGGGCCGCAACCGGGGGGGGGGGGGGCCCGCTGCCAAACCCGCCGTTCGGCGGTTTTCACCAACGGGTGGCGGGGGGGGGGGGGCCGCCCCCGGGCCTGCGGCCCTATGCCCGGTCTCATGCGAATTTTTCGGTTTTCAAGCGGGCAAGAAGTTTATCCAGCGGAAGAAACAGCACCGCCACCATGATGGCATTGCCCACGCCGTGCATGATGTCATACGGGATACCGGAGATAAACCACGAGACTGCCATGCTCCAACCGCCGATAAAGAGATAGACCGGCGAGCAAAGCAGTCCGAACAGCATGCCGTACACCGCGGCGACGATGATCCATAAAGGGTAACTGCTCCACCTTGCCAAAAGGCGTACCACCGCGTACAGAATGATCCAGATATAGAGATACATATACACCCAGACATTGAAGCCATACAGCAGTACCTGCACCGCCACAAATACATAGATGATAAGCGGCGTCATACGGGGAAAATGCAGCGTATAAAGGATAAGCAGCAGCGTGACCGGCTCGAAATTGGGGATAAAGGACATTGCCTGCTTGGAAGCGATGAGCAGAGCGGACAGCATTGCCGCCAGCACCAGTTCCCTTGTTTTCAGCTTCATTCGGTCGACTTAATAAGTGGAAAGAACGATCTGGAAGGCGTCACCATCAGCGATGGGGGTGGAATCAACGCCGGTATCCAGCATATTGCCCTCGCCGTCATTGAAGCACCACCACTGGCGCTGGCTGTCATTGGCGGCGACGCCATCGACCGTAGTGACATAGAGACCATACTGAGACTCGCTGCCCTCGATGAGCTTTTCCTGCTCCAGTGCGCCGCGCAGGAATTCGGCGTCGGTGTGAATGGTGAATACCTTGTTCTCCACGCCCTCCTGCATCACGGTAACGGTGATGGTCTTAGCGCCCTCGATCGGCATGGGCTTTTTGGAGCCTTCGATGAAGAACAGTGCTGCCGCAATGAGTATCAGCACCACTGCTGCAATGATAAGAACTTTTTTGTTTTTCTGCATTTCTTTTTTTCCTCCTGAAAATGATGAGGCTGCCCCGCAATTATGTTCAAAAGGGGACAGCCAAACTGACCCGTCGGAGATATTCCCCTGCGGGTCTTTTGTGCGTTTGACCAATTCCTCGTGGTACCTTTTGCACCGCAGGCAGACCGGTCTTTCGGCTTCGGATCATCGCCTTGCTCCGTCTTCCCGGTTTCCCAGTGACATCAATGGAGGTCGGCTCCCCGTTACGGCGACGAGATCGCGCAGGACTTGCACCTGCTTCCCTGCTCCCCTGTTTTAGCGGAAGCGTCTGCCTGCATTCTGATTCATTTGTCATAGGTTAGAATATCACATTCTTCCTTTTTCGTCAAGGAATTCCGGCTGCTGCAGCACCATGGGCGCAGCGGTAATCAGCCAAGGAGCAAAGCGCTCCGGTGACTGCCGCAGCTCCGCCGAAAGCTCTGCCGGCGTGACCCAGCGTAGTGCTTCAATCTCCTGCGGGTCGGGAGCAAAATCCCCTGCATACCGTCCCAACAGCACATGGTCGTACTCATATTCATACAGCTTTTCGGCAAAGCGGTGCAGATAAACGAAGCTGCCAACCTCCCGCAAGGGACAGGTAATACCCAGCTCCTCCCCCAGCCGCGCCTCTGCAGAGGGTATGGTTTGCTCCCCCCACCGTGGGTGAGAGCAGCAGGCATTTGCCCACAGCCCGCCGGAATGGTACTTCCCCGCCGCACGCTTTTGCAGCAGCAGCCGTCCGGTACCGTCGGTGAGGAATACCGAAAAGGCGCGGTGCAGCAGGGGGGCAGCGTGGGCTTCCCGCTTCTCTGCCGTGCCGATGGGGGCATCAAGCACGTCTACCAATATCAGATTATCCAGTCGCTCGGTCATATTATTCCTCCGTGAAAGGAAAAGAGCCGTGAAAAATACGGCTCCTTTGGGATTCTTACTTTTGCTCGGCAGCTTCCTTATCCTGCAAAATGAGCAGGCGGACTGCCTCCACCGCCGCCTGACACGCAAGCGCGGTATCATGCTGCTCGGGATCGGGCAGCCCCAGCTTTTTGCGCTCCTGGTTCCAGCAGACGTTCAAAATGCAGCCGGCGCGCGCTTCCTCCAGCGTAGCGCAGACGATGTAAAGCGCAGCGGATTCCATTTCGCTGGAAAGAGTACCGCCTTTTTTCCAGCACTCCCACTTATACTCCAGCATCGGGCCGACGGGCAGGCGCTCCGGCTCATGCTGACCGTAGAATGCATCTTTGCACTGTACCACACCTGTATGAAATTCACAGCCCTCTTTTTTCGCACCTTCCACAAGTGCATTGATCACTTCCAGATTTGCCACTGCCGGGAATTCAATAGGTGCATACTCTTTGCTGGTGCC
>USBC01000197.1 GCA_900552845.1 uncultured Oscillospiraceae bacterium
GAGCGCCAGCGGGCCATTCTGGAACAGCAGATCGACGAAATTATGATGGGCATTTCCGAAGCCAAGCGAGAAAAAGCGGAGAATTTCACGATTAAACAGATGGAGAAAACCAAGAAGGGCCTGCAAGCCAAGAATGACAAGCTGAATGACCAGAGCCGCAAGGACGATGTGGTCACCTTTGAAGAATTGGGCGTTGACCGCATCTTTATTGACGAGTCACATTATTTTAAGAACCTCTTTCTTTATACAAAGATGCGGAATGTGGGCGGTATCGCCCAAACCGAAGCGCAGAAATCCAGCGATTTATTTATGAAGTGCCGCTACCTTGACGAGATTACCGGAGGGCGCGGCATTGTCTTTGCCACCGGAACCCCCATTTCCAACAGTATGGTGGAGCTTTACACCATCCAGCGTTACTTGCAGATGTCGGCGTTGGAGGAGCAGGGCTTACAGCACTTTGACGCATGGGCGGCGAACTACGGCGAGACCGTCACCGCCATCGAGTTGTCCCCGGAAGGCACCGGCTATCGCGCCAAGACGCGCTTCGCCAAGTTTTATAACCTGCCGGAGCTAATGTCCGTTTTCAAAAATGTGGCGGACATTCAGACGGCGGATATGCTCAAGCTCCCCGTGCCGGAGGCACATTACCACAATATTGCCCTGAAACCCTCCGAGTATCAGAAAGAGATCGTAGCGTCGCTGGCGGAACGGGCTGAAAAAGTCCGTAACAGAATGGTAGACAGCACCGAGGACAATATGCTGCTCATCACCAACGATGGCCGCAAGCTGGCGCTGGATCAGCGGCTGGTCAATCCCATGCTTCCCAGCGATCCCAACAGCAAAGCCGCCAAGTGCGCGGAAAATGTGTTTGAGATCTGGAAACGCACCGCAGACCAACGCTCCACGCAAATGATTTTTTGCGACCTGTCCACCCCGAAGGATGACGGCACATTCAGCGTTTATGATGATATTCACGCAAAATTGCTGGAATTGGGCGTTCCCGAAAACGAGATCGCCTTCATCCACAACGCTAAAAGCGAGGTGCAGAAGAAAGACCTGTTCGGCAAGGTGCGAAGCGGTCAGGTGCGTATCCTGCTGGGCAGCACCCAGCGCATGGGCGCTGGCACCAACTGTCAGCAAAAGCTCATCGCTTTGCACCATCTGGATTGTCCGTGGCGTCCGTCCGACCTTCAGCAGCGCGAAGGGCGCATCATTCGTCAGGGCAATGAAAATAAGGAAGTGGACATTTACAGCTACGTCACCGAAGGCACCTTTGACGCCTACCTTTACCAGCTTGTGGAGAGCAAACAGAAATTCATATCGCAAATCATGACCAGCAAATCGCCTGTCCGTTCTGCCGAAGATGTAGACGAGCAGGCGCTTTCTTATGCCGAGATCAAGGCGCTGGCCAGTGGTAATCCGCTTATCAAAGAAAAGATGGATCTGGATATAGAGGTGTCCAAGCTGAAGCTGCTGAAATCCAACCATTTGAGCCAGCGGTACGCGCTCGAGGATGCAATCAGCAAGACCTTCCCTAAAAATATTGCCGAAGCGAGGGAACGAATCTCCGGCTATGAGGCCGATATAGTCGCGGTCAAGGAAAATACCCACCCCAATGCGGATGGTTTCTCTCCGCTCACGCTGATGGGTGTTACCTATGCCGAGAAAAAAGAGGCAGGCGCGGCGCTGCTGACGATGTGCCAGAATATGCTCTCTCCGGAAGCGGCACAGATCGGCAGCTATCGCGGCCTGACGCTGGAGTTGGAATTTCACAGCTTTAGTCAAGAGTACCGCCTGACCATGATCGGTCAGCTTCGTCACACGGTCACGCTGGGAACCGATGTGTTCGGCAATTTGCAGCGTATGGACAATATGTTGGAGACGTTACCAATGAAAGAGCAGGCCTGTCTGGAACAGCTTTCCAATCTGCAAAACCAGCTTGAAACTGCAAAGGTGGAGGTACAGAAGCCTTTCCCCCGTGAGGAGGAGCTGAAAGTCAAGGTTGCGCGGTTGGAGGAATTGAATACCCTGTTGGATTTGGACCACAAGGAAGCAGAGATTACGGATGCCGAGCCGGACGAGGCTCCACGTCCACGGGGACGCCCAGCGGCGCAGATGGAACGATAATTTTTTACAAGGAGGTCATCTATGGGATATCAGGAAAGCTGGGTCTATATCGAGCCGCAGCGCAAGTTTGAAAAGCTGATCCGCGCCTATGAAAAGGCGGAGCAATCGGGCTATTACAACGTAGCTGGTGCGGAGCCGTGCTCCGTTATCATTTTGAAGCGGCCCTTCGGCGACATTCCTGCTGGGAAGAAGCTGCTGTGGGTATGCGGTGACCGTGGTTTCCATTGCGCCGCGGGGATATTCGGCGGAGAACTGAAATGTT
>USBC01000198.1 GCA_900552845.1 uncultured Oscillospiraceae bacterium
TCTTCAAACGCATCGCCGGTAGAAGGCGGCGTATATGTTTTAGGCTGATAGACATAGGTATTATTTCCGCGGGAACCGCGGCTGTCCCGCTGCGTATCGTGGCTGCGGCTATGATTCGCCGGTTTTGGCTCCGGAGGAAGCAGCGCCTTAATGGAAAGAGCAATTTTATTGTTCTCATTGATGGCAACTACCTTTGCCTTAACACAATCGCCAACCTTCAGGTGTTCGTTGATGTCCTTGACATAGGTGTTTGCAACCTCTGAAATATGCACCATTCCTGAGCCTCCGCCATCTATGTTGATGAATGCGCCAAAATTGGTGATCTTGCTAACCTTTCCTTCTACTACTGTGCCTACACTAAGCTGCATCTAGAGCTGTTCCTCCAAGTCGGTAAAATTACGGGACTATAACGTACACTTTTTCTTCAGGGTCGCAATAATTATTTTCGCCGCGTGCTTCCTGATTAAGATAATAATCGCTGTTTTCCAGCATGCGATTGATCTCTTCATTTTCAGCCTGCTGTGCGGCAACGCGTTGCTGTGCCTCATTCAGAACGGCTCGCATCTGTGCTGCCTCTACCCTGCCTTTTACAAAAAAAACGGCGATGAGCAGAGTGAGGATCAGAATCACAAGTGTCAGAAGACGGTTTTTTCGACTGTAACTTGCAGTTTTTTTCATCCTATCTCTCCTTCGCTTTTTCTTTTGATACTTTATTATACAACGGACCAAGTGCCTTTTTCAAGCTAATTTTGCGGAATTTGCTTTTTGTAGAATATTTATCTTGAACAGTAGATAAACCACGCCGAATCATTTTTATTATAGCCAAGATCGGCTGTGACAAAATGAGCAAAACACGCCGAAACAAGGTAAATAAGCCGTTCAACAGTTGAATGGTCAGAGTACTGACAGTATTGTGATATACCACCCACCCGATAATCACACCAAGAACAATAAAATAGCGCAAGCGACCGGCACTTTTCTGCAAAAGAAAGTTGAAAAGTATAGTGCCGAACAGGACAAAATAGAGAATATCCAAAATAAAATGCAGCTGCACTTGCGCGGGAAATAATTTGCGAATTGAGCAGAAAATATCATATATGAATGACAGCAATAAGCCAAGCAGTATAGACTGAAGAAATGGAATGACGGTTGGGGCGGCAGATGAAAATATCATGCATCGACATACCTCCTTAACGGAACAGCCGACCAAAGAAGCCACCGGTCTGCGGCTGATTGTCTGTGTAGGTTAAACTGATGATTTCACCTTCCAGTGAAAGATCACCGCTTTCTACATCAATGCGGTTGATATGCAAATCATAGCCGTGAATCAAAAGCTCACCAAGTTCAGTCGCCAGTGCAACTGTTTCTTCGTCAAAGCTCTCCACATCAGTAACGCCGCTGACAGAAAGCCTCTTACGATCCTCTACTACCATGGTGTGCGGTGCTCCTGTTACCGCACCGTTTATGCCCTTCATGCCGTCCATTCATTGTCCTCCTTTTTATGTATGGGTGAAACATTGCTACACTATATGCGTCGGTTGGACAAAATATCCAGCAAAAAAGAACAGCCTGCAAACTTTTAAGTATCGCAGACCGTTCTCATTCTTAAATTGTTTCATGAAACATTTTGGAGGCATTCAGCCAAACAAGCTCATTTGACTGCTTTCCGGCAGAGAAGTAAGCGAACCATGCTCCCGCAGAAGGTCAATAACAGTTTTGCTGACACCGGATCGCGCTGTAATATCATCGATGGAAAGGTATGGGCCTTTCTTCCCTGCCTCTGCCAACGCTGCTGCGGCAGCTCCTCCCAAGCCTTTCAGTGCCGTAAAAGGAAGTCGTAGCTTTTCGCCCTCAAGGCGATACAAAGTGGCATCTGACTGGTACAAATCTACCGGAAGAAGCTCAATTCCACGCAAAAGCATCTCATAGGTGACCTGCAATGTTTCCAGCTGATCCCCTTCCTTTGTTGAAATCTCATTTCCCTTTGCTAAAAGCGACAAGATCTTTTGCTTTACAGCCGCAGGACCAAGAATAGCGGTATTTGCGTCGAAGTCATCGCCTCTTGAGGTAAAGTAAACGGCGTAGAATTCCCGTGGCCGATATACCTTAAACCAGCCCAGACGAACTGCAGCAATAACATATGCAGCTGCATGCGCTTTAGGAAACATATACTTGATTTTGAGACAGCTATCGATGTACCACTGTGGAACATTGTGGGCAAGCATGTCCTGCTTCATTTCTTCGGTCAGCTTTTCCGGTGCCTTGCCCTTACGGGTAATCTCCATGATATTAAAGGCAAGCTTTGGTTCCAGCCCATGATGCAGCAGGTAAGTCATAATGCTGTCTCGGGTACCAATGACCTCGGAAATGGTACAGGTACCGT
>USBC01000199.1 GCA_900552845.1 uncultured Oscillospiraceae bacterium
GTGTGCCCTGTGGGGGGGGGGGGGGGGGGGGGCGGGCCGGGCGGCGGCCCCGGGGCGGGGGGGCCCCGGGGGGGGGGGTGCGCCCCACCGTGGGGGTTGGGGGGGGGGGGCGGCCCCGCCACGACCCCCAAAATCCGAACAAAATCAGTGGGCTTCGCCCCATGTCCTGCCCACCTTGGCGTCTACCAGCAGCGGGACGGAAAGGGAAGCAGCGGCTTCCATCTCCTGCCGCACCAGCTCCCGCACCGCATCGGCGGTTTCCTGTGGGGTCTCCACAATCAGCTCATCATGCACCTGCAGGATAAGGCGGGCAGCGGGGACTTCCCTGCGCAGACGGCGGTACACCCGCACCATTGCAATTTTAATGATGTCGGCAGCGGTCCCTTGAATCGGGGTGTTCATTGCCACCCGCTCACCGAAGGCACGCTGTACCCGATTGGAGGCACGCAGCTCCGGCAGCGGGCGGCGGCGTCCGAACAGCGTTTGTGCATAGCCCTTTTCCTTTGCATCCTCAATCGCGTGCTCCAGATAGGCGGCAATGCCGCTGTAGGTCTTTTTGTAGTTCTTGATATAGGTATCGGCCTCCTGTATCGAGACTCCGATATCCCGAGAGAGGGAAAATGCGCCGATGCCGTACACGATGCCGAAATTGACCGCCTTGGCGCGGGAGCGCATCTGCGGCGTTACAAATGCCTCCGGCAGATCAAATACCTGCGCTGCGGTGCGGGTGTGGATATCCACGCCCTCGCGGAATGCTTCGATCATTGCGGTATCGTTTGCCAGTGCCGCCAGCACCCGCAGCTCAATTTGCGAATAGTCGGCATCGACCAGCAGATTGCCCTCCTCCGCCTCAAAGAAATCCCTCATGCGGCTGCCCGGCTCGGTGCGAATGGGAATGTTCTGCATGTTCGGCTCGGCGCTGCTGATGCGTCCGGTTCGGGTATCGGTCTGACGGAACACCGAACGGATCCGGCTGTCTGCCCCAATGGTATCCTTCAGTCCCTCCACGTAGGTGGAGGACAGCTTTTTGTACTTACGGTACTCCAGTATCTTACCCACGATGGGGTGGTAGGGAATCAGCTCCTCCAGCACCTCGGCATTGGTGGAATAACCGCTCTTGGTCTTTTTCTTTGCAGGCAGCTCCAGCTTCCCGAACAGCACCTCACCCAGCTGCTTGGGGGAATTGATGTTAAACTCCCCGCCCGCAAGGGTGTAGATTTCCTGCTCCAAAGCAGCAGTCAAACCGTCCAGATAGATGCCGAATTTTCGCAGTCCCTCGCGGTCGATGCGAAAGCCCGTCAATTCCATCGAGGCAAGCACCTCGCAGAGCGGCTGCTCCACCTCCCGCAGCAGCTTTTGCTGGGCGTTCGCTTCCAGCTCCCGCTCCAGCATAGGGGAAAGCTGGCACAACCCCATGCACTCCCGCACCAAAGGCATCAGCTCCTCCGGCGCCTCCGCCGCAGGAAGGGAAAGCCCCTGCTGCGCCAACTGACGCTCCACGGTGTAATCGCTGGCGTTGGGGTTCAGCAGGTAGCCCGCCAAGCCGGTATCCAACCATAGATTTGCAAAATCGACTCCTGCTTTGAGCGACGCCTTATAATAGGGCTTGGCATCGGCGGTGATTTTAGGGTTTGGCAAAGAAAAAACCTTTTGCCACAGACCGGTGTCAGGAGCTGTGCAGCCGGTCAGCGTTTCCCCGCACAGCAAACACAAGGCGGCGGGAGTACCGTCCTCACCCCAGCGGGCGGCAAGGTACAGCGGAGCGTCCTTTGCCCAGCCGGAAAGATCCGCTTCCCCGCTCAGTGGGATAAAGCGCACCTTGGAATTGTCCTCCTGCGGCTGCGGCTCCTCCGGCAGCGTCTCCGGTGCAGTAAGCCCCAAACGGGTAATGAGTCGGTTCAGCTCCAGACGGGAAAGGAACGCATACAGTGCGTCCTCCTGACGGGGCAGGGGCTTCAGCTCGCTCCATGCCGGTACCGGCACCTCACAGCAAATGGTTCCCAGCTCTCGGCTGAGAGAGGCGCTTTCTCTGCCCTCGATCAATTTTTTTCGCAGGGATGGGGTCAGCTCCAGCTCCTCCAAATGTGCATAGATATATTCGATGGTATGGTATTTTTGAATCAGCGCCAGTGCGCCCTTTTCTCCGATTCCCGCCACACCGGGGATATTATCGGAGCTGTCCCCCATCAGCGCCTTGACCTCAATAAGCGCTCTCGGCTCCACACCGTACTTTTCGCGGATCGCGGCGGGGTCCATCTTCTCGTAGATGGCTCCCTGCGGGGCGGTCTTTGCCAAGATGACACTGACCTTATCGGTGATCAGTTGGAGAGAATCCCGATCGCCGGTGCAAAGAAG
>USBC01000200.1 GCA_900552845.1 uncultured Oscillospiraceae bacterium
GGTCAGCGCCGCGTTCACCGACATGATCCGCAGCAGCCGCTCGGCCAGAGCAATTTCCTCCGCCGTCAGCTTTTTGCCGAAGATCACATCGCAATAGGATAATCCGAAGCCGATAACCAGCACCAGCACGCCCAGAAAGAGGTAGGTGGTCAGGAACATGCCGTTGAGCTTGGCCATCTCCCGCCGGTCCTGGGCCACCTTGGCCTGGGAATAGTAGCGGATATAGGCACTGCCCAAGCCCATACTCAGCAGCAGCAGGTACGAGATGATGGGACCCACCGCCCCGTAAACACCGTATTCCGTTTCGCCCAGCCGGTCCAGCATAATGGGCGTGTAGATCAGCGAGATCAGCGTGCTCAGCCCCATAAACACATAGGACAGCACCGCGCCCAGCCGCACTTGATTCACTTGCAAGGGTCCACCCTCTTTCTGCATATCCGGGATATTATACCGGATTTTTCAGAGCATGTAAAGAGTTCGCCAAGTAAATTCACGGAAATGTCACACAATAGCTGCCGTTTATGTATTCTAAAAGAGAATATGCGGAAACTTTATGCAAAAAAGCGGCACAGCCAATACCGGGTGGTCGTAAAACAGTAAAATCAAAAAATGGTGAAAACCTTGTGTTTTCAAGGGGCGGCGTGACGAAAGTCACGCCGTTTCCTTTTTCATCAGCTCATTCAGAGGGATAAAGCCCAGCCCGTCGTACTTGATGTGGATGTGCTGTACCCGCTTGCCGCTGGACTTGTCCGGTGCATCCACATAGACGGCAGACACCAGCTCACGCAGCGCATAGCCGTCCAGTTCTTCAATGCCGACATACTTGTGCGCTTTCTGAATGAACTTCTCAATGTTTTCGTTCTGTCGTTCCTGTACTTCGATCTCCTGCTGCAAGGTGATTGCTTCCGCTTCTAACTGCTTCTGCTCCGCTTCATAGGTCTGGCTCAGCATATCATAGCGTTCATCTGTTAACCGCCCACCGGCGTTGTCCTCGTAAATCTTGATGAAAAGCCTTTTCAGCTCGGCAATGCGCCGCTCGTTGCTCTCCAGACGCTTTCTGCGGATGCGGATTTGCTCACAGCTTTCCACGCGGAGCTGTTCCTCCATGATCGTGCGGAAATAATCCTCGTGCCGCAGGATATACCCCATAACTACCTGAATGTGCTTGAGAACCAGCCGTTCCAATACCTTGACACGGATGAAATGTCCATTACACTTTTCTTTGCTTTTGCGGTGCAGGGAGCAGTCAAAAAAGTCCTGATCGAGATCGCCGTTGTTGGATGAACCGTACAGCATTTTGGAACCGCAGTCCGCACAGTAAACAAGTCCGGAGAAAATGCTACTTCTTCCCGTGCGGATCATTCGGTGACGCTGCTGGCGGATCTCCTGCACCTTTTCAAACACATCATCGTCAATAATGCGCTCGTGGGCATCGGGGAAAATCGCCTGCTTTTCAATGGGATTATCCCTTTGCTTCTTATCCCAGATAGAATTGGTGTAAGTCTTGAAGTTCACCGTGCAGCCTGTGTACTCCCGGCGTTCCAGAATCGCCACAACGGTACTGCTGTGCCAATCATAAGGATCTTCCGGTTTTTTGTTCGGGCTTTTGATGCCTTGCAACGTCTTATAACTGGCAGGAGTTAAAACCTTGTCCACTTTCAGTTGGTTTGCAATCTGCTTTGGACCTCTGCCCTCCATGCACATGGAGAAAATACGCCGCACCACATCGGCGGCAACAGGGTCGATCTTCCAGCGACGGGAATTTTCCGGGTCTTTCAAATAGCCGTAGGGGACATTGGTTGTCAAAGGAACGCCGCGTTCACCCTTTGCCTTATTGACAGCGCGGATTTTGCGGCTGGTATCTCGCGCATAAAACTCGTTGCACCAGTTTTTGATGCCCGCAAAATCGTTATCGGTGCTGTTGGGATCAATGGTGTCGAAATTGTCGTTGATGGCAATATAGCGGACACCGTACTGCGGAAAGGTGAAATTGGTGTAAAGTCCTGTCAGAGCGGAATTTCTACCAAGACGGGATAGGTCTTTGGTGATACAGACAGCCACTCGTTCCGCTTCAATTTCCGCAAGCATCGCTTGAAAACCGGGGCGGTCATAGGTCACACCGCTCACGCCGTCATCCACAAAAAATGTGGGATTCGGGAAATGGTGCTCCCGTGCATACCGCAAAAGCATATCCTTCTGAGAAGAGATTTGTCAAGGGTATTTTCCTCATAAGAGAGCGCCCTGCACAAAATCATGGCAGGGCGCTCTCTAAATGAAGTATTGGAATTGATAACCAATCAAGTTTGCTTTTTCTTGTCAATACTGAAACTTAGC
>USBC01000201.1 GCA_900552845.1 uncultured Oscillospiraceae bacterium
CGCGGATGTCCATACAGAGAGCCACCCGCTTGAGCTGGTTGTCACCCGCTTTCGAAAACGCCGTGATGCTGGGCAGCAGTGCCCCCGGGATGTTGTCAATGCAGAAAAAGCCGATGTCTTCCAGTGCATTCATGGCGACAGATTTGCCTGCACCGGAAAGGCCGCTGACGATAAGAAGATTCATTTTGCACGCCTCTTTCTTTTATGCTTCCACCACACGAATTTCTTTTTCGAGGTCGTAGCCGGTCTTTTCTTTCACGATGGCACGCACCTCATCGCACAGAGCCAGCACATCTGCACAGGTCGCTCCACCCAGATTGACCACAAAGCCGCAGTGCTTGTCACTGACGGCTGCGCCGCCATGGCGGTAGCCCCGCAGACCGCACTGGTCGATGAGGGCTGCCGCAAATGCGCCCACCGGCCGCTTGAAGGTGCTTCCGGCGCTGGGCTTGTCGAGAGGCTGTTTGTCTTTGCGGCGGGCCATCAGGTCGTCCATCCTGGCGCGGATGTCGGCGGCATTGCCTCTTGCAAGGTGGAACTTTGCCGAGAGGATGCAGCCGCCGTTTTCTTCGAAAATGCTGTGGCGGTATCTGAGGTCGAGCTGTTCTGCCGGTATCTCAACTATCTCCCCTTCTGTGGTCAGATACCGCACGGAGACCAGCACGTCCTTCATCTCGCCGCCGTAAGCTCCGGCGTTCATGTAGACAGCTCCGCCCACCGTACCCGGGATGCCGTAGGCGAACTCAAGACCGGTGAGGCTGTTTTCCAGCGCCGTCATGCAGAGCGACGAGAGCATCTTGTCCGCACCGACAACGACAGCATCGTAAGTCAGGGCCGGATCTTTGCCCGGGAAACAGATGTTTTCAAGAATACCGATCGCGCTCTTCATGGCCGATACATTGATGACAGCTCCCCGGTAGCCTGCATCCTCAAACAGGATGTTGCTGCCGTTGCCCAGTAGATAATATTTGATATTCGCTTCCTTCGCCAGCTTGATGGCGGCGCAGAGCTGCGCCTCATTTTCCGGCAGGATAAAGACATCTGCCGGGCCGCCGATGCGGAAAGTGCAGTGCGCGCTGAGCGGCTCGTTTTCTTTGTATGCAATGCCCGCAGCGGACAAAGCCTGTTTCAATCGTTCCATTCGTTCTCCCTCTATCGGTAGAAAATCAGTCCATCGTGTCGTTCAGGCCCAGACGGATGAGCAGCTCCTTGGCGGCGTTATAACCCATCTTCTTTTGGCGGTTATTGATAGCCGCCGTTTCCAGCACGACTGCGAGGTTGCGTCCGGGCGAAACGGGGATGATGGTGCTGGGGATGTTGACGCCCAGAATGTCATAATACTCGCTTTCCAAGCCGGTGCGCTGATAGTTTTTGGTGGGGTCCCATGCTTCCAGCTGGACGACGAGGTCGAGGCTTTCACTCACCTTGACCGCGCCCACGCCGAACACGCGGGCCACGTTGACGATGCCGACGCCGCGCAACTCAATGAAGTGGCGGATGTTTTCCGGCGCAGTACCCATGATCTGACGGTTGGAGACCTTGCGCAGCTCCACAGCATCGTCGGCGACGAGGCGGTGACCGCGCTTGACCAGCTCGATGGCCAGCTCGCTCTTGCCGATGCCGCTGTCGCCGAGAATGAGGATGCCTTCACCGTAAACTTCCACCAGCACGCCGTGGCGGGTGATGCGGGGAGCCAGTTCAAGGTTCAGCACGCTGATGAGGCTGCCCATCATGGTGCAGGTCGTCTCGTTGGAGCGCAGCAGGGCTACCCCGTGCTGCTTTGCAAGCTCCTGCATCTCCGGGAAGGGTTCCAATTCCTCGTTGCGGCAGAGGATGACAGCCGGAGGCTGCTGGCGGAACAGCTGGTCAAGGCGCTCACGGCGCTTTTCCGCCGTAAGACCGGCCAGAAAGTTCATCTCCGCAAGGCCCATGATCTGTAAGCGCAGCTTATCGAAATAATCGTAGTAACCGGCCAGAAACAGGCCGGGACGGTTGACCTCTGCGATCTCGACGCTGATCTTATCCAAATCGCAGGGCGTATAGATAACCTCGAGGCTGACCTTCTCGACCAGCCGCTTGAGCGAAACGGCGAAATTCCCCATTCGTTTTTCCTCCTGCATCCTCTGTGCTCTGCCATACCAAAAGGCAGCACAGTTTATCCTTCTTTATATTATAATCGAGACGGGCGGCAAAAACAACAATTCTTTCAGGAATCTTTTCTGGTTTTGCGCCAGCGCTTGCATCCGGGGGCCAAAACCATATAATAGGAGGCAGGGATAGAGTTTACTTTACATGAGTTTTACATTTCCCCGATTTCCGAT
>USBC01000202.1 GCA_900552845.1 uncultured Oscillospiraceae bacterium
CGGTGGTCGTTACCTCCCAGTGCTCGGCAGCGGCGCCCACGGCAATGCCCTCCTCGTTCACAGCGGTCAATCCCTCATACAGCAGCCCCATCATTGCGCGGGCGGCAAGGCTGCCGTCATACAGCGCAGGGTCGGTATTCATCGGCTCGCCGGGGATCCCGATCGCCACCACGCCGGTGTCGCTCACGGCTCCCGTCAGATATTCCTTGCTGCTGCCGCAGCCTGCCATCATCAGCAGTACAATGGTCAGCAGCAGCGCCAGTGTTTTTTTCATGCTTTGTCCTCCCTGTAGGGGTGAATTTCTTCCCCAGTATAGCGCATTTTCCACCGTTTGAAAAGAGGTTCCCGCTCCTTCCGGCGCAAAAGGTGCATTTTTCCTTTCCTGGGCGGTAAAGCCCCTCCGAATTTGTGCTTTTTTCGTTGCTTTTACCCCTGTTCAGCGTTATAATGATAAGATAGAAAGAATGTGCTGTATTATGTCCTTTGGCAGATACGGCCGCATCAAAGGGAGGTCTCCGTTCTTTTGGAATGTTATTTGGATAACAGCGCCACCACCGCCGTTACACCGCCCGTTGCCGCCTGCGCCCTGCACATGATGACCGAGGAATTCGGCAATCCCTCCTCGCTGCACCGGCGGGGCTTTCTGGCGGAACGTGCCATGACCGAGGCGCGCGGGCAGGTGGCGGAGGTGCTGCATTGCCGCGCAGATGAGGTCATCTTCACCTCCGGTGGGACAGAAAGCAATAATATCGCCCTGCTGGGCGCCGCCCATGCCATGAAGCGCCGGGGCAACCGCATTGTCACCACTGCCGTGGAGCATCATTCGGTACTCGCCATCTGCAAGGCGCTGGAGGCCGAGGGCTTTGAGGTCGTCACCGTCTCCCCCGATGAAAGCGGGCACATCACCCCCGCCGCCATGGCTGCCGCCTGCAATGAAAAAACAATCCTCGTCTCCTGCATGATGGTCAACAGCGAAACCGGAATGATCCATGATATCCCTGCCATCGCTGCTGCTTGCCGTCGGGTCTGTCCTTCTCTTGTTTTCCACAGCGATTGTGTTCAGGCGTTCTGCCGCCTGCCTATAGATCCCGTCAAATGGGGGATACAGCTTGTCAGCGTCAGCGGACACAAGATCCACGCTCCCAAGGGCATCGGCGCTTTGTATGTGGCAAAGGGTACCCGTCTGCTCCCGCCGCTCTGTGGCTCCGGTCAGGAAAGGGGGCTGCGTCCCGGCACCGAAAATGTCCCCGGCATCTGTGCTTTGGGACTGGCAGCCAAGCTGATGAACGATCGCCGTGCGGAAAATTTTGCTCTTTTTACCGCTTTGCGCCAGCAAATGATTACAAATTTATCACAATCACCTGCAGTGTGCATCAATTCCCCCTCTGATGCCGCACCTTACATTGTCAACTGTTCGGTACAGGGCATTCGCAGCGAGGTGATGATCCACTATCTGGAGCAGTCCGGCATCTATGTTTCCGGCGGCTCCGCCTGCGCCAAGGGAGAACGCAGCCATGTGCTCTCCGCTATGGGCTTCTCTCACGACCGCATTGATTCTGCCATTCGCATCAGCATGACCGATACCACCACATCGGCGGAGATCGACGAGCTCTGCCGCTGCCTGCTGTCGGGCGAAGCCACCCTCACCAAACAAAGATAAGGAGTTTATCCCTGCATGAAAGAGATTATTCTGCTCAAAAGCGGCGAGATTGCCCTCAAGGGACTCAATCGCAGCACCTTTGAGGACATTATGGCGAAAAATGCCCGCCGCCGTCTCCAACCTTTAGGCGAGTTCAAGATCTGGCACGCCCAATCCACCACCTATGTCCAGCCCCTCACCGAGGGCGTCGATATGGATGAAGCGGTACGCCGCCTGCAAACGGTGTTCGGCATCGTTGCCGTCACCAAAAGCTGTGTGGTGGAAAAGGACTTTTCGGTGATTTGTCCCGCCGCCGCGGAATACTTTGCCGCGCAGCTTTCCGCCGCCCGCACCTTCAAAGTGGAGGCGAAGCGCAGTGATAAATCCTTCCCGATGAAAAGCCCTGAGATCAGCCGTGAGCTGGGCGGGTATCTGCTTTCCCGCTTCCATCATCTCAAGGTCAAGGTGGAGCATCCGGAGATCACCATTACCGTCGAAATCCGGGAGCAGGGCGCCTATCTCCACGCCGACCAGCTCCCCGGTGCGGGTGGTATTCCCGTCGGCACCGGCGGTCGTGCCATGCTGCTCTTATCTGGCGGTATTGATAGCCCCGTTGCCGGCTATATGATGGCAAAGCGCGGTTTGGAGATCGCCGCCGTTCATTTTGCTTCT
>USBC01000203.1 GCA_900552845.1 uncultured Oscillospiraceae bacterium
GGTCTTGGTATCGTTATCCTTGTTGTCGTTATCGTTGTTTGCGGGGGTATCGCCGCAGGCCACGAGGGCGAGAGCCATCATAGCGGCCAGCAGCAGCGCGAGCCATTTTTTCATTGTAGTGTCCTCCTGATTTTTGGTTCTTCTTTTGGGCTTTATGCCTTTTGATAGTCTATCATACCCCGGGGGGAAAGTCAACGAAAATTGGGGGTAAGCAGAGAGGGCGAGGGGCGTTCCTGCTATTTGCCGGCTGCGGCGGGCTTTGGGAACAGGGCGGGGCCCGAATCAAGCAGGAGCCGATATCAGAACAGGCCGGTGATGCGGCCGTCGTCGGTCAGGGAGATCTCCATGGCGGCGGGGTGGGCAGGCAGACCCGGCATGGTAAGGACGCTTCCGGCAAGTGCCACCGCAAAGCCCGCACCGCAGGAGGCGGAAAGCCCCCGAATGTGCAGGGTGTGTCCGGCGGGGCGCCCCAGCGCCTTGGCATTATCACTGAGGGAATACTGTGTCTTGGCAATGCAAACGGGCGCATGCTCCAGCCCCAGCGCCGCCATCTCACCCAACTGAAGCTCCGCTTCGGGGGAATACTCCACAGCGGCAGCGCCGTACACCCGCTGTGCGATGGCATCTATTTTTTCCCGCAGAGTCATAGCGGGGGAGGTGATGGGTGCAAATCGGTTCGGTTCATCACAGGCGGCAAGCACCTGCTGCGCCAGCGCCTCGCCGCCCGCGCCGCCCTTGGCAAAGACCTCGCTTTCCGCCATGCGCACACCCAGACGGACGCACTCTGCGCGGATCAAGGCAAGCTCCTCCGGTTGGTCGTCCGGGAAGCGATTGACTGCCACCACTACCGGCACGCCGTATTGCCGCAGATTTTCCACGTGGGCAGTCAGGTTGCACAGCCCCGCCGCGACCGCTGCCGCATCGGGGGTGCGGCAGGTGTCCTTATCACTGCCGCCGTTATAGCGCAGCGCCCGCACCGTGACCACCAGTACCGCCGCCGAGGGCGTAAGCCCCGCCGCGGGGCATTTAATATCAAAGAACTTTTCTGCGCCAAGGTCGCTGCCGAAGCCGGCTTCGGTCACAGTGTAGTCGGCAAGGGTTAACGCCAGACGGGTCGCCCGCACCGAATTGCAGCCGTGGGCAATGTTGGCGAAAGGACCGCCGTGCATCAGGCAGGGGGTATGCTCCAGCGTCTGCACCAGATTAGGACGAAGTGCCTCCCGCAGCAGCGCCGCCATGGCGCCCTCCGCCTGCAGATCGCGGGCGAAAATCGGCTTGCCCGCCGTATTATAGCCAATGAGAATGCGACCCAGCCGCTCCCGCAGATCGTGGAGATCACGGGCAAGGCACAAAATGGCCATGACTTCGCTGGCGACGCTGATCTGGAAGCCGTCGAAGCGGGGCGTGCCGTTTGCTTTACCGCCCAGTCCGATTTCAATCCTCCGCAGAGCACGGTCGTTCATATCCATACAGCGGCGGAATACCACCCGTTCGGGGTCAATATCAAGCACATTCCCCTGATGAATATGATTGTCAATCAGGGCGGAAAGCAGGTTGTTGGCAGCGGTAACGGCATGAATATCGCCGGTAAAGTGCAGGTTGATGTCCTCCATCGGCAGCACCTGTGAATAGCCGCCGCCCGCCGCGCCGCCCTTCAAGCCGAAAACAGGGCCGAGAGACGGCTCCCGCAGGGTGACAATGGCGCGCTTCCCCAATCGGCACAGCGCCTGCGCCAACCCGATGGAGGTGGTGGTTTTGCCTTCTCCGGCAGGCGTGGGATTAACGGCAGTGACAAGAATCAGCTTTCCCTGAGGCTGTCCCTCCTGCTGCCGCAAAAAGTCCTCGGTGATTTTTGCCTTATTGCTGCCATAGGGCTCGGCGGCATCGGCGGGAATGCCGGCTTTTGCGGCGATCTCGGCAATGGGGCAAAGCGGTGTGGACTGGGCGATCTCAATATCGGTCATCATGGGGAAATCCTCCTTTGGGGGTTCTGTATTTATTATACCAATGCAGCAGCACGATGTCACTTATTTTTTGCAGGCAAGGCGAATAGATATAGGGGTAAGAATAAAGAAGGAGGACGAGACCCCGTGAAGAAGCGAATGCCCACCACTCCGCTGCTGCGCGGCGGTCTGATGCTCGGAGCGGCTGCTGCCGTTGTGCTGCTTTCCCCGCGGCTGCTGCCTGCGGCGGAGCGGCTGCTGCAAAAGGCGGCGCTGTTCACCACCGTGCTGGATATGCCTGCCGGAGCCATCGAAACGCTGCGGGAGCACTATGCCGATGC
>USBC01000204.1 GCA_900552845.1 uncultured Oscillospiraceae bacterium
AAGATCAGAATCTCATTATCGCGGTACAGCATCTTCAGGATCTCAACGCGCTGCTGCATACCGACGGTGATATCCTCCACCTTGGCGTCCATGTCAATGGCAAGCCCGTATTTTTCCGAAAGCTCCTTCACCTTGCTCCGTGCCTTTTTCTTCTGCAAAAAGCCGAGCTTGGTATCCTCCGCACCCAAAATGATGTTATCCAGCACGGTAAAAACATCAATGAGCTGAAAGTGCTGATGCACCATGCCGATGCCCAGCGCCGTTGCGTCGTTGGGGTCGTTGATCTTGACCGGTATGCCGTTTTTGCGGATCTCTCCCTCCTCCGGCTGATACAGACCAAACAGCACGCTCATCAGCGTGCTTTTGCCTGCGCCGTTTTCGCCCAGCAGCGCGTGGATCTCCCCGCGCCGAAGCTGCAGAGTGATATCGTCATTTGCCTTAATGCCGGGGAATTCCTTGGTAATGTGAAGCATCTCAATAATGTAGTCATTATTGTGGTTTTGTTCCATGCCCCACCCCCCTTTCTGTTAAATGGTCGGGTCTGTGCCTTATTGGTGCGCATTGCATGATAGGACATTTTAATTATATAGTTCCGCCGGATAAATTGCAAGGCGAACCCCCTGCCCGCACATAGAAAACCCTGTCCCCTTTTTATTCAATTTGCCACCTTTTTCTCCCATCTTTCCGGGCTTGTCCCGCGAAGCACCGGCACGGGCGGTTTTTGCGCATAAAAAGAAAGAGCCTTGCGGCTCTCTCTTTTTATGCTTCAGCGATGAATCAGTCAACGAAGTTGACCTTAACGTTGCTCAGCTCGGCTTTCTCGGGGTTCGACATCTCGAAGTTGTTGTCAACGGTGATCTCGCCGTTTACGATCTTCGCCAGCTCAGCCTGATACTGCTCTACGGTGAAGTTCTTCAGGCTCCAGGTAGCGGTGGGCAGACCAACAGCGTTCTCCTTGGCGTCCAGGGTGGTGGACTTGCCGGCGATATCAGCAAAGCTGCCCTCGAATACATAAGCCAGACCCCACTGTACGCCATCGGTCAGACCCTTCATGGCGGAGGTGATGATGGTCTCGGAGAGGGGGGATTGGTCGGTATCAACGCCTACCATGTAAGCATCGTTTTCAGCAGCAGCCTGCGCAACAGACTGATACATGTTGCCGCCGCAGCAGAAGACGACCTCGGTACCGTTGTTGTACCAGCCGTTTACCAGGGTCTGCAGCTCGGAAGAGGGAGAATAGGTGTTGCCGTACAGCCAGGTGTAGTTCAGCTCAACGGTCTTGCCCATCTCAGCAGCAGCAGCGTTAGCGCCCTGAGCAAAGCCGTAACCGTAGCGTACGCAGGCGGGGTTGGTGCCGCCGCCGCCGCCGGTGAAGCCCAGCTTCTCAAAGCCTTCCTTCACTACAGCGTAACCGGCGAGGTAGCCGCACTGCTCCTCAGCAAAGACGATACCGGCAACGTTATCGCCAACGGAACCGCCATCGATAAAGAAGAAAGCAACGTTGGGATACTCGGCAGCGATCTTCTTAAGAGCAGTCTCCTGCAGGAAGCCGGCGGTAACAACAGCCTTTGCGCCGTTGTCGCAGGCAGCCTTCATGGCGTCATAGCGGTCGTCATCGGTCGCCTTGTCGCCGTTAGCGGGCATATAATACTTGTAGCTCAGGTTGTGGTTGGCGGCATACAGCTTAACGCCGTCATAAGTACCCTGGTTGAAGGAACCGTCCTTCAGCTGACCGACATCGGTTACAAAGCCGATCTCATACTTGCCGTCCTCGGTGGTCATCTCGTCCGGAACTGCGTCGGGATCGGTGATGACGGTGGGAGCGGGGTCGGGGGTGGGATCAGGATCGGGGGTGGGAGCGGGCTTCTCGCCGCAGGCTACCATGGCAAGTACCATGACCAGAGCGAGAGCGATTGCCAAAATCTTTTTCATCTTTTTCTCCTCCAGAAAAATTTGTTTTTTGGCGCCGTCTGTATGGCGGCACCAAAGCAATTATATTATAACAATCCCCGCCGATACACGCAACAGCATTTTACCCTTTTTGTGGAATTCGCAGGAAATCAACCTGCAAATTTAGTTGTTTTGTTTTGCCAATCTGTGAACATAAGGAACAGTTCCTACAAATTCCCTCGGGTACACCCTTGATTTTAGTACTAACCAAATTGCAGATTATAAAGTGTTTGCTGGCTGCCCCCATAGTTCCCCTCCTCAGAGGAGGGGACAGGGGTGGTGGTTCGCCATTCCGCGCTCCAGCGCGGCAGGCGATAAAAATGCGTCG
>USBC01000205.1 GCA_900552845.1 uncultured Oscillospiraceae bacterium
CCCGATGCCGACGGCTGCGAGGGAATTCTCACCGACTGATTTTCGCCGCCTTTCCCGCAAGGTCTTATTTAGAATATCGTGCTCTCTTGCCGGAGCTGCTGACCAACCCACGAATAGTTGAAAGGAGCCCCCATGACCCTTCTCTACCTCATCACCGCTATCTTCACCATGCTGTCCCTCGTCCTCACTGTCCGCCGGGTGCCCCGCGCTGTTACCGTGCTGCAGGCGGTCGCCTTTGCCTGCACCGTTGCCCTGTTCATCCATTACCTCGCTAAATAATAAAGGAGTCCCCATGCTGTTCCGTCCCGCCGCTGAATCTGATTTAGACGCCATTGAGCGCCACTATACCGAACTGCTCACCCACGAAGCCGAAACCGGCCGCAGCACCACCAATTGGTCACTGGGGGTCTACCCCACCCGCCAAACTGCCGCGGCAGCCCTGGCCGCCGGCACGCTGTGGGTGCTGGAGCGGGAGGGCGAACCCGTCGCCAGCGTCATCCTCAATCATCACCAGGATGATTTCTATGCCACCATTGGTTGGCAGTACCCCGCCCCGCCGGAGCAGGTGCTTGTGGTCCATACCCTCTGCATCCCGCCCCGGTATGCCGGGCAGGGCCTTGGCCGGGAGTGCGTCTCCCGCATCAAGCAGCAGGCCGCCGCCATGGGCTGCGCCGTTATCCGGCTGGATACCTGGGCCGGCAATGTTCCTGCCGTCACCCTTTACCGGAAAAACGGTTTCTCGCTTTGTGGTCGCGCCCAGGTGCTTTTTCAGGGCAAAATACCGGAGGAGCTCGTTTTCCTCGAATATAAAATCTAATCTGATCCGGAGATAAAATCAAAATGCCTGTTCTTATCGATAGCGTTACCCCCCATACCCCCGCGGCAAAAGCCGGTATCCATGCCGGCGACCGGCTCCTCACCATCAACGGCAATGTCATTCGCGACGTGCTGGATTACCGCTTCTACATGATCGACACCACCCTCACCGTCGAGGTGGAGCGGAAGGACAAGCTCCTCTCCTTCCACATTAAAAAGGCGGAATATGACGAGCTGGGTCTGGAATTTACCGATTATCTCATGGATCGGCAGCACCACTGCGCCAATAAATGCGTGTTCTGCTTTGTCGATCAGCTTCCCAAGGGTATGCGGGAAACCCTCTACTTCAAAGATGACGACAGCCGCATGAGCTTTCTGTTCGGCAGCTATGTCACCCTCACCAACATGAGTGATGAGGATATTGCCCGCATCATCAAAATGCACATCAGCCCCATCAATATTTCGGTTCACGCCACCGATCCCGAGTTGCGGGTCGAGCTGATGAAAAACCCCCGCAGCGGCGAGGTGCTCAAGTATATCCCGCAGCTGGCAGCTCATCATATCCGCATCAATGCCCAGATCGTTATCTGTCCGGGGCTCAATGACGGCGAGCAGCTTCGCCGCAGCCTGTGGGATCTGGGCGAATATGCCCCTGAGGTGCAGAGCATCGCACTGGTGCCGGTGGGGCTCACCGGACATCGGGAGGGGCTGTATCCCCTGCGCATGATGACCCCAGCCGAAGCCGCTGATTGTATCCGCATCGCCGATGAGTTCGGCGCCGAGATGCTGCGTCGTCACGGTACCCGCATCGCATTCTGCGCCGATGAGCTGTACCTTATCGCCGGGCTGCCCCTGCCGGACTACGGCTACTATGAGGACTTTGATCAGCTGGGCAACGGGGTGGGCACCACCGCTCTCCTGCGTGATGAGTTTGCCTCCGCCCTTGCCATGGAGGACGGCGATGAGGAGGAAAGCCACTTCTCCCTTGCCACCGGAGAAGCCGCCGCACCGCTTTTGCGGGAGCTTTTGGAAACTGCAAAGGACAGGTTTCCTCATCGGCAAATCACCGTTTACGGCATACCAAACCGCACCTTCGGCGGCGGAGTCAATGTCACCGGGCTGGTCTGCGGTCGGGACATCATCGAATTCCTCCGCGATAAGCCCCTTTATGACGGTCTTATTCTCCCGGAGATCATGCTGCGGGACGAAAAGGATAAGTTTCTTGATGACCTCACCCCCTATGATGTTGCCGAAGCACTGCAAACCACCGTTTTTGTTGCCGGCATGGACGGCGCCGACCTCTTAGATGCCCTCTTGGGTTTGACACCGCCGCTGAACTGATTATTTTTCTTTTGAAACCAACTTCCCGCAAGGGACAGGTGAGGCGCAGCCCGCCCGCCA
>USBC01000206.1 GCA_900552845.1 uncultured Oscillospiraceae bacterium
ATTGCACCGGTCGCCGCCGAAGCCATGCGCACCGCCGCTGCCGAGCTTGCCTCGGAAAACGGTCAGCGGGGCTACGGTCCCGCCGCAGGCTACCCCTTTCTGCAAAACGCCATTGCCTCACAGTATGCAGAGCTGCCCTGCCCCGTCTCCCCGCAGGAGATCACCGTCACCGCCGGCAGCAAGGATGCGCTCGGCGGGCTTTTCTCCCTGTTTGCGCCGGAGGTACCGGTCTGGGTCTGCGATCCTGCCTACCCCGCCTACCGCGCCGCCGCCGAAGCCGCCGGACACCCCGTTTTTTCCCTCCCCTGCCGCGAGGAACAGGACTTTCTGCCCCAACCGGAGGAGGTCAAAAAAAGCGGGCTGATCGTGCTCTGCACCCCCAATAACCCCACCGGCGCCGTGATGACCCTTACCGAACTGGAACGCTGGGTACACTTTGCCGAGGCAAGCGGCAGTATGCTGCTGGTAGATACCGCCTACGCCGCCTTTCTTACCGGAAGCAGCCTGCCCCGCAGCATCTATGCCGTCCCCGGCGCAGCGCGCTGTGCCATCGAGATCGGCTCCTTCTCCAAATCCGACGGATTTACCGGTGTACGCTGTGGTTGGGTCGTGGTACCGCAGGCAACCGGCTGCGCCCCCACATGGAAAAAATGGCTGGGCAGTCACAGTAATGGGGTCAGTTATCCCGTTCAGCGTGCCGCCGAAGCCGCACTTTCCCCCACCGGTCTGCGGCAGCGGCAGCAGGCGCTTGCCGTCTACCGGCAGAATGCAGCGGTGATGCAGGAGGCCTTCCGGCAAATGGGATTGACCTGTGCTGCCCGCCGGCCCGACTGCGCCGTTCCCTATCTCTGGGTGCGCTGCCCCGATGAACATGACAGCCGTTACTGGTTTGCCTGCCTGCTGACGGAGTGCGGCGTGATCTGCGCTCCCGGCTCCGGCTTTGGGGCGCAGGGCGAAGGCTGGCTGCGCTTTACCGCCTTCAGTTCCCCAGCCGTCACTGCCAAAGCTCTCCGCCGCATGGAGCATTTTTTCTCCAATCCGTTCTAAGGGCGCCGGTCAGGTCTTGTAAAAAAGCAGCGGTTCTCATCTCAGCAAAGCGGTCGGCGGGTCACTCGAGCAGAGGGCTTTCTCTCCTTGCAAGCGCTGCTCTCTATCCTCCCGCAAAGCCGGGAAAAGTCTCAGCTTTTTGGGGCTTGCGACGGCTGCACTTTTGTGCTACACTGTGGCAAAGCGGACGGCTTTGCCTGCCTTTTACCCCAAAAGAAAGGTCGATGAAATATGGAAAAAATGATTTCCCGTGAGGCTGCTTTTGCGCTGCTGCGGCAGTACAACAAGGAGCCTTTTCACTTACAGCACGCCTTGACGGTGGAAGCCGTCATGTGCTGGTTTGCTAATGATCTGGGCTACGGTGTTGACGCCGATTTTTGGGCAATGTGCGGTCTTTTGCATGACATTGATTTTGAGATGTACCCCGAACAGCATTGCCTGAAGGCGCCGGAGCTGCTGCGTCCTGCCGGTGTGGGAGAGGCGATGATCCATGCCATTTGCAGCCACGGGCACAAGATCTGCACTGATGTGGCACCGGAGCACGAGATGGAAAAGGTGCTGTTTGCCTGTGATGAGCTGACCGGTCTTATTGGGGCGGCGGCGCTGATGAGACCCAGTAAAAGCTGTACCGACATGGAGCTTTCCAGCGTGAAAAAGAAGTTTAAGGACAAGAAATTTGCGGCAGGCTGCTCCCGTGAAGTGATAAAGAACGGGGCGGCGCTGCTGGGCTGGGAGTTGGACACGCTGATCCAGAAGACACTGACTGCGATGCAGCAAAGTGAGGCGGAGGTCAGGAAAGAGCTGGAAGAGCTGACTGCTTGACTGCTCCGCACGCGACGCATGCGTTGCGGGTGCGCGCACCGCACGCCCACACGCATGCCCGCACGAGGCGGCAGAATATTTGATTTTCAAGGTGCACTTTTTTAGACCCGATCGGTTTTTCGGCGGGTCTGCGGACGGCTGATCCCCTGCTTTTTTCGGGGATCGGTCGTTTTTCCTTTTCACCGGTGAGGCGAGGGCGGGGCGAAGGGCGGCGGAAAAATTGCGGGGCGGCAAGGCAGCCCGCAGGCAGGCTGGCGCCCGACGGAAGG
>USBC01000207.1 GCA_900552845.1 uncultured Oscillospiraceae bacterium
GAAGTGGCGGCCCCCCCGCCCCGCGGGGGGGGGCAAGGCGGACTTCGCCCGCTTCGAGGCCACAACGGCCGGTCGGGGCTGCGCCCGGTTCTCCGCTCTCCGCAAAATTTATTTTTATCGCAGCGCCAGAAACAGCTTTGTCGCTTCCGCCAACTTGGCGTCCCGTTCGGGGCTGGGCTTCGCCTCCACCAAGCCGGTCACGCGCCGCTGCAGACGCGCCAGCACCAGCGCACGGTACTGCTCTGCCAACGGGTCATTGCCAAAATCCAACGCACCATAGTACAGGGCGGAGGGGGTTATTTGGGTGGGACAGCCGGTGTACTGCGCCCGCAGTACGGTGTATAGCTTACCGCCTGCCTCGCAGCAGCGCTCCTCCTGCAGGGTAAAGCGGTGCTCATACAGCCACTGCCGCAGGGCGACCGGTCGGGTCATCGGCTGCAGAAGATAGGTCACGGCAGGGTTTTCGGTGTAATCCCAGCGGGAAAGAATATCGGCGATCAGCTCCCCGCCCATGCCTGCAATGACCACCGCATCGACTCCCACAGGCGCTATACCGCACAGACCGTTGGTCAGACGGCACTCGCTCTGCGCCAGCAGTCCGCGGCGGGTCAGCTCTCGGCGTGCCTTTTCCAGCGGCAGGGGGTTGATGTCGGCAGCAATGCCATAGTCGCAGCGTCCGCTTTCCAGCAGGGCGGCGATCAGCAGCCCGTGGTCACAGCCGATGTCGGCGACCGCACGGCAGCGGGGGGTCATGGCGGCAATGGTTCCAAGCCTTGCATCAAGATGCTCCATGGGTTCCTCCAATGTTGTTTAATCTAATATAATAGCATACCAATTTTCTGTGCCGCCGTCAATGAAAAGCATTACCAGCAAGTATTTACGGAATGTTCATTGACAGGGTGGAGGGGCTGTGATAAGATGAAACTGTACTATTCGGACTAATACAGTAGGGATCGGCAAAACGCCGAAAAGGGGAAGACAAATGAAACAGACACTACTGGCGGTGCTGCTGGCGGCGGCGATTGCCGCAGTGGGCTATTGGGGCGTTGTTGGCAGCCGTGGGGAGAATAAGGAGCTTTCGGAAATGAAAAGCGCTTATCAAACGGAACAGCAGAAAAAGGAAGCCCTGCAGCAGCAGAAAGCGGCGCTGGAGGAGGAGCTGACGGCGCTGACGGAGAAAAACAGGGAAGAAAATGAAACCCTGCAAAGCTGGACAGAATGGAAAGAAGCCCTGCAAAAGGAGCTGGCAGGCTGACAAGGAGGTGCCGCATGGTAGCGGACAGAACCAAAAAGAGAAGTTCTCTTCCGGTGCTTATTACCGTGCTGACGGTAGTGGCGGCGGTGGCGGTGGGGATCAGAATGACCGGACCGGACCGGAAGGAGCTGGAAGCGCTGCGGCAGGAGCTGCAGACCATCTCTATTGAAAATGAGGCGCTGACTGCTGAGGTGCAGGGCTTGCAGGCGGCGGTGGCACAGCAGAGCGCATTGCCGCAGGCAATAGAAGAACAGAAGGCCGAGGGCTTTCGGCTGCTTTCGGCGCTGGAGCGGCAGATTAAGGCGGGGGAAAGCGACCGGAAGATTGCTTACCTCACCTTTGATGACGGACCCTACGATAATACCACTGCCGCCATTTTGGATATACTGAAGGAAAAAGGGGTTCATGCGACCTTCTTCCTGCGGAGCCGTCCCGATCATGTGGCTGAGATCCGGCGGGAGATCCGGGAGGGTCACTCCATTGCCAACCACAGCTATTCCCACAAAATCAGAGCGGTGTATGAAAGCGCCGCAAGCTGTATCCGGGAAATCCGTGACCAGCAGGCATGGTTGACCGAAACGGTGGGTGTCACACCGGAGATCTATCGTTTCCCCGGCGGCAGTCCGACGGCAGGGAAGAATAAAGCCGCAATTGCAGCAGCACTGGCAGCCGATGGACTGGGCTATGTGGACTGGAACTGCTATACCGGTGACGGTCTGCCCGGCGATCTGACTGCGGAAAAGGCGTATCGTACTGCGATTTCTACGGTGGGCGATCAAAAGATCGTCGTGATGCTGATGCACGATTACAGTGCCGCCACCCTTGCCGCTCTGCCGGATATAAATGACACGCTGAAG
>USBC01000208.1 GCA_900552845.1 uncultured Oscillospiraceae bacterium
CGACTATCAATGTGACGGTGCCCAATGCCGTAGGCCAGAGTGCCCATATGGGCATGGCGGCCATGACCCAAAAGCAGCTTTCCGCTGTTATCGTAGGCGGCGGCGATACCGTTATCGCCCAGGTGCCGGCTTCCGGTTCCGTCATTCAAAAGGGCAGCACCGTGATCCTTTATACCGATGAGGAATCGCAGGAGGAGAAGGTGATCGTCCCCGATGTGCGCGGCAAGAGCGGTCAGGTGGTGAATACCGTTCTGGTGAATGCCGGACTGAATCTGGACGCCGACGGGATCGGTAAGATAAGTGATACCGCCGTTGCCATCGAGCAGAGCATCGAGCCGGGCACCGAGGTGCCGCGCGGCACGCTTGTTACCGTAAAATTCAGCAATACCGAGATCCCGCAGACCCCATAGCGATAGGAGGAGCCTATGCCGAACCGACCCGAATGGGAGGTTCAAAGCAAAGGAAGTTTGGAAGCGCTGCCGCAGGGGGAACCGGTCTGTGACAGCCGCGGGGAAGTAAGAAATAAGATTTTTGTATGTATCGAGGGGGAGCGCCACGACGGGCACACAGATGCCGCCGGAGTGCTGCGGCGGGGTGCCGCCGCTATCGTGACCGGAAAAAAGCTGGGGCTGCCCCGCGAATACACAGTGCCGGATCCCCGCGCAGCGCTGGGACTGCTTGCCGCCCGCTATTGGGGCGAGCCGGCTGCGGCGCTGCGGCTGATCGGCATTACCGGCACCAACGGCAAGACCACTACGGCGCATCTTTTGCATCACCTGCTGCAAAGCGCCGGAATAAAGACCGGACGCATCGGCACCGATGGCATTTGCTGGGGCGAACACCGCCTGCCGAACCCTTATACCACCCCACCGCCCACCCTGTTGCACCGAGTGCTTCATCAGATGGCGGAGGACGGCGTCACCACGGTGGTGATGGAGGTGAGCAGTCAGGCACTGGCGCAGCAAAGAACGGTAGGACTTGTATTTGAAGCCGCCGTATTTACCAATCTTTCGCCGGAGCATCTGGATTATCATGGCGATATGGAGCGGTACTTTGCCGAAAAGGAAAAGCTGTTTTCTCAGTGCCGCCGTGCGGTCATCAATACAGCCGACCCCTACGGACGGCGGCTGGCGGAAACGGTAAAGGTACCTGTGATACCGTATCATCTGCCGTGGCAGTACCACTGCGAAGCAAGCAGAAGCGTGATTCCATGGCGGGGCGGGCAGCTTACCGTGCCGCTGACGGGCGAGGTGTTCCTGCCGGACGCACTGGCGGCTGCGGAAGCGGCGGTGGCGCTGGGGCTTCCTCCCCGCATGGTGCTGGCGGCAATGCCACACTGCCCGCCGGTTATCGGCAGAGCCGAGCTTTTGTGGCGTGGGGCAGGCAGGACGATCCTGCGGGACTATGCCCACACCCCCGACGCACTGGAACGTATCCTGCACAGCCTGCGGCGGATACACCGCGGTAGAGTGCTGGTGCTGTTTGGCTGCGGCGGCGACCGTGACCGTCAAAAGCGACCGTCGATGGCAAAAGCCGCGGCACGCTGGGCAGATGGTGTTATTATCACCGATGATAACCCGCGCAGCGAAGCGCCGGAGGAGGTCCGGCGGGAGATTATAGCGGGACTGCCGCAGAACGCCCGCTGGCAAGAGATCCCTGACCGGCGGCAGGCGATAGAACAGACGATAGCCGCACTGCGGCAGGGCGATCTACTGCTGGCGGGAAAAGGACACGAAGACTACCAGATTCTGAAGGATAAAACCGTTCCCTTTGATGAGAAGGAGATCGTTACAGAGATATTAGAAAGCGGGAGGATCCCATGGAAAAACTGTCATTGCGAGAAATAGCCGCCGTACTGGGCTGCCCACAGCCGCCGGAGGCGGAGATCACCCGTGTCATCACCGACAGTCGGGAGGCAGGCGAGGGAGCCTTGTTCGTTGCACTGCCGGGCGAGCGGGTAGATGGGCATGACTACATCAATAAGGCGCTGGCGGCGGGCGCTGCGGCAGCCGTGGCGGAGCATGACGGCGACTATGCCTGCCCTGAGCGGGTGCTGCGGGTCAAAAGCAGCCTGCGGGCGCTTTTGGAGATCTCTGCCCTGTACCGCAGT
>USBC01000209.1 GCA_900552845.1 uncultured Oscillospiraceae bacterium
GGAAGATCAAGATGGTTTGTGGGTTCATCAAGTACCAAAACATTGCTGCCGGCAAGACAAATATTGGCAAGCTTCAAGCGTGCACGTTCTCCGCCGGAAAGCTGCCCCACCAAGCGATAGGCGTCCTCTCCGGTAAGACCCATTGCTCCCAATGCGGTACGCAAAGGCGTTTCATACATACGGGGGTATGCTTTCCACATGGTATCCATTACAGTAAGTGACTGGTCGAGATGGTCGCTGCCTTGATCATAGTAGCTTCTTTTGACACCGCGTCCCCATGTAATGCGCCCTTTCTCAGGTGGCTCAGCAGAAAGAATCGTACGCAAAAGGGTTGTCTTTCCGCTTCCGTTCGGACCGATGATTGCAACCTTGTCCCCTCGCTGAATATTAAATTCGGCATTGGTAAGCAGCATTCTCTCCTTTTCTCCACTTCCTACCGTAACGGTAAGATCATCAACTATCAAAACGTCCTTGACCGGTTCCGTTTCAAAAGCAAGGCGGATCTTAGGAGGCTTCAAGCGGCGGCGGAGCTTTCCAACCGGCTCCAGCCGCTCCAGCATCTTCTGCCGGGACTGCGCCATTTTTGTTGTAGAGGCACGCACCAGATTGCGTGCCACATAATCCTCCAGCTTGGCACGCTCTTCCTGCTGTTGTTCATACAGCTTTTTCTGGCGGGTGGCCTGTTCCTCCCGTTGTTTGGTGTAGGCGGTATAATTTCCCTTGTATTCCCACAGAGTCGCGTCCTCCAGCTCCCATATTTTATTGCAAAGTTTATCAAGGAAGTAGCGGTCGTGTGAAACAACCAGCAGGGCGCCCTTATAACCTGCAAGATAATCCTCCAACCAGCCTAGTGTAGCAAAATCAAGATGGTTGGTCGGCTCATCTAAAATCAGCAGACTTGGGGCTTCCAGCAGAAGCTTTGCAATTGCGAGACGAGTCTGCTCACCGCCGGAAAGCTTGTCTACGCATTTATCAAAGCCATGCTCGGCAAAACCCATGCCGGTAAGTACTGTTTTTATCTTTACCTCAATCTGATAACCGTCACGCGCAAGAAATGCGTCTTCTGTACGACGGTATTCCTCCGCCAATGCAGGCGAATTATCTTTCGCCATCAGATCGCCTAATTCCTTCATGCGGCGCTCCAATACATACACATCGGCAAAAACAGATTGCATTTCCTGCCAGATAGTTCCCTCAAAAGAAAGACCGCAATTCTGTTTTTGATATCCAATAGAAAGATTGGTGCCTCGTATAATTTCCCCGGAGCCATCATCTGGTTCCAACTCTCCGCAGATAACGCGCAGAAGGGTGGTCTTTCCGGTACCGTTTGGTCCGACTAAGCCAATGCGGTCATGATCCTCAATTTTTGCTGTGACATCAGAGAAAATGGTATCACTGCCATAGCTTTTATTGACATTTTGCAACGAAACCTGCATTGAAAGCGCCCCCTTCCTCAATCATTCAGCTAACGTATTATAGCACGAGAAATGCATGATGAAAAGTATTTTTGCCTCATTGCTGTTCCCAAATAAAAATCAAGATGATATAATGAAAATAAAGTTTTAACGGAAATCCAAGAGGAGAAGCCATGTTAAAAAAGAACGATATTATCCCCCTGACGATAGAGAGTATTACCAACGAAGGCAACGGGATCGGACACGCTGACGGCATTGCAGTATTTGTACCGATGACTGCCGCCGGCGATGTGCTTCAGGTACGGATTGTTAAAGTGCAGAAAAGCTATTGCTACGGCATTATTGAGGAAATATTGACGCCCTCCCCCGACCGTATTGAGCCGGACTGCCCCTGCTATAAGCGCTGCGGTGGGTGCAGCCTGCGGCATATCACCTATGAGGCGGAGCTGCGGGAGCTGGAACGGCAGCAGCGGCGGTTGGAGCGGCAGTACCGGCGCACTGCCCTCTGGAACCGCTTGTCCAGCCTGCGCTGGGGGACGGTGTTTCGGGTGGTGGTGTTCCTACTGGTGGTGGTCACCGCCATCGGCCTTTGGAAGATGCGCTACGCTATTCTTAACTCCGTCCTGAACCTGGCCATTGGCATCCTCCCTGTTGTCCTTCTGGTCT